>NZ_QAJB01000421.1:0-2161 GCF_003061325.1 Microbacterium sp. HMWF026 | reverse complement strand
ATCAGCGCCCTCGCGCCGTCGGCCGCGCCGCAGCACGATCGTGCTCGGCGCCGCTCTCGCCGCGGTCCTCGTGGCGACCGGTGCCGGGGCGTTCTGGGCCGCGGGCGCTCTCGACGACGCCCGCGGCGAGATCCGCGATCAGCAACGGCGGCTCGAAGAGCAGCAGCGAGAGATCGACCAGCAGCGCGAGGTGATCGAACGGAAAGAGGAGTTCGGTCTCGCCCTCGGCGCGGTCGAGGGAGCCGTCGCCCCGCTCGTCGGCCTCCCGTACGCGAGTCTGGTCCCCTGGGACCGGATCGACGCCGTCGTGGAAGGCGCCTGGAGCCACCGATGGAGCGCCGACGCCCTGGCCCTCGACACGGACTCCCTGCGTGACCTCGCCGATGATCTGACCACGCAGCGCTCGAACGCCGAGGTCGAGGCGGCGACGAATGCGACCGGCACCGCGTGGGAGGCGGCCCTCGACCAGCTCGGCTCCGGGTGGGTGTCGACGCGCTTCATGGACGTCTCGACCGAATGCGGAGCCGACGCCATGGCCTGCGTGTGGCAGGCCGAGCCGTTCGTCGTGCGCGTCGGCGACCACACCCGCTCCGATCCCACCCTGACCGACTGGATCCGCACGGGCGTGGCCTACCACGAGTTCGCGCATGTGCTGCAGTTCACCAATCCCGGGCCGACGCAGGCGGCGCTCGGCGCCTTCGGCGGCGACGTCGAGACGATGGCCGACTGCTACGCGCTCACCGAGCTCGACGGGTGGTCTTTGCACCACGAGGTGCCCATCGACGAGGTCTCGCTGTGGGAGGTCTCGGTCGGCTACGGCGTCACCTGCGACGACGCGCAGCGCGCGCGCATCCGCGAGTGGGTGTCGTCGGTCGGGGTGCAACGGCATCCCGACGCCGGCTGACCGGGGCGACCCGCAGCGCTGTCGCACCCCCTGCGTAGGGTGGATGCCATGGCTCGCACGCTCCCCTACGGATCCTGGCCCTCCCCCGTCACCGCCGAGGCGGTGGCCGAGTCCTCGCCGCGCATCGACGGCGCACTGCTCGTCGGGAACGAGGTGTGGTGGGGCGAATCCGTGCCGAGCGAGGCCGGTCGCGTCGCGGTCAAGCGCCGGACAGCCGACGGGCGGATCGAGACCGTCCTCCCCGCCCCGTTCAACGCCCGCTCGGCCGTGCACGAGTACGGCGGCGGCGCGTGGGCCGCATCGCCCGACGGCGAGCTGTACTTCGTCGAGAAGAGCGACCAGCGCGTCTACGCGCTGACTCCGGGCGGGCAGCCGCGCCCGCTCACCGCCGTCGACGAGGCCGTGCGCCACGGCGGCCTGCGCGTCGAGCGCGGGGTGCTCCTGGCGGTCCGCGAGACGCACGGCTCCGCCCGCGTTCCCGCGCGCGCCATCGTGCGCATCGCGACCGACGGGTCGCAGCGGGTCGACGTGCTGGCCGAGGGCAGCGACTTCCTCGCACAGCCCGCCCTCTCGCCGGATGGCCGACACCTCGCGTGGGTCGCGTGGGATCACCCGGCCATGCCGTGGGATCGCACCGCCATCCGCGTCGCGGACCTCGACACGGGCGAGGTCGCCCAGGTGGCCGGGGGCGTCGAGCGGGCTCCCCTCCAACCGGTGTGGATCGCCGACGACGAACTGCTCTACGCCGACGACCCGGACGGTCGATGGAATCTGTTCCGTCACCCGCTGGACGGTGACCCGCAGCCCCTCGCCCCGGCCGACGCCGACACCGGAGGGGGCCTGTGGGTCCTCGGCACCCGCTGGTTCGGCGCCACGGATGACGGGCGCGTGGTCGCCGTGCGCACGCACGGAGCCGATGAGATCGTCGAGATCTCACCGACGGGCGTGCGTCCGCTCGATGTCCCCTCGGTGGCCACCTCGTCGATCGACGACGTGAAGGGCACGCGCGCCCTGGTCTCGGGCGCGGATGCGAGCGGTCGCGCCGGCCTGTGGGTGCTCGATCTCGACTCCGGCGAGATCGAGCTCATCACCGGCGGCGCCGGCGCGTGGTCCGCGGAGTGGATGCCGACGGCCCTGGCCCTCGAGACCCCGGGGCCGCACGGCCCCGTGCACGCCTTCGCCTACCCACCCACGCATCCCGACGCCGTCGCCCCCGACGGCGTCGGGATGCGTGGGTGGGTAGGCGAAGGCGTGCAC
>NZ_QAJB01000420.1:0-7835 GCF_003061325.1 Microbacterium sp. HMWF026 | reverse complement strand
GCTCATGGCGGTCACACCCCAGTACGCCACCCGGAGTATCGGAACGTTCACCGTCGGGTGGGTCCAAGGCAACGGGCCGGCAGGCTATTTCGACGACCGCAACGAAGGCGACATGCTCCGAGCCCAAGCATCAACATCGAAAACGATTCGGGGCCAGCAGATGGACGTGCTCGCCTGGCCAGAGGGCTCCGTGGACATCGACCCGGCGTCTTCAGAACCCACACGTCGAGTGCTGAGTGAAATCTCCGCCGCGTACGGTGCCCCGCTCCTAATGAACGCCGCAACCACGAGAGGCGAGCAAACGTTCAACTCAACCATGCTGTGGACGACGGACGGTAGCGAGCAGAGCTACGACAAACTCAACCCCGTCCCGTTCGGCGAATACGTGCCCGACCGGTGGCTGTTTGAACGTCTCGCACCTGACCTTGTCAGTCTGATCCAGAGGGAGTACACCCCAGGCAGATCGGCGCCAGTGATGGATATAGGAGGCACCCGCGTCGGGCTGGCGATCTGTTTCGACGTCATCTACGACGACGTGATCTTCGATGCAGCACGGCAAGGCGCGCAGGTCTACATCTTCCAGACAAACAACGCCGACTTCCGCGGAACAGACGAGAACGTGCAGCAGCTCGCCATCGCGCGAATGCGAGCCATCGAAACCGGGCGCGCAGTGGTCAACGTCTCCACCGTGGGAACAAGCCAAGTGATCAACCCCGATGGGTCGACCGAAGAGACCATCGGGGTGGACACGGCCGCTGGCCGAGTGAGCGAGGTGCCGCTACGGGCGGGGATCACGCCGGCGAGCTGGCTCAGCCCCACCATCGAAATTGCAATGGTCGTTGCATCGGCCGGTGTGCTGTTGTGCGTTCGTCTGCGCATCCACGTTCGTGCGCGGAAACGGTGATGAGCTGGACAAACGGCAGACCGCATCGCGCACCCCGCGCGAGCAGCGCACGCTTGGCCTCCGATGCCAGGCTGCCCCGGCTTGGCTGTGACGGCCAGTTCGGATTGGTACCATCGCTGCGATGCCGGTAAGCACGGGACGCGCCCCACTTGGGGCCAGTACCGCCTCCGTCGTGAGAATGAGGATCATCGCCAGCCTCGTCCTAATCTTGATGTGTCTGCTCGCTGTATGGTCAAGCAGCCACTCTGATGCTTCCACGACCTCCGATGCGGCGTCCGCGACCCACACGTGGGAGAGCGATCAAGGTAGTCGAACAGTCCTCGATGAGCCCGCCGGTGACGTTGTCAACAGCCTGACGCAGGCTCTCCCAGCGGCGGCCGTAGCGCTATGCCTGGTAGGCGTGTGTGTGGCGGGAATGCTGCTGGAGCATCGCTTCCGTCTCATGCGGTCGAATCTCAATGTCATCCGCTCACCTCGACGCGATCAGCCTCACGTTTTACGTACCGTCCGCTCACACACCACGACGCTGAGCTTGACCGAACTGTCTCTCTCACGGACCTGACCCGTACCGGGGCTCCGAAAATCACACCTTCTCGGCTGATCTGACGCCAACGAAGTTGTAGTCGAACGCAACTTCCCACCCCTTCGGGCGCGGCCGTACAGGTGCACTCGGAGCGTTTCTGATCCGACGCTCGACGACTGCCGTGGGCGCCCAATCCCCGGGCGCCGCAGTCCCACTGAAAGACGCCATGCACACACTTTTCGCCCCCCGTTCGCCTCGCTGGTTCGCAGCCGCCGGCATTGCCGTGACGGCACTATCCCTGATGTTCGTTCTACCCGGTTCGCCGCCGGCTCGTGCTCACGACGCTTTGGTCCAGTCCTCCCCAGCAGCGGACTCAGTCGTCTCAGCGACGCCCGCTGAGGTGTCAATGACATACAGCGGGGAGGTCTTCGACGCCTCCAGCGCCATCGCGGTCGAAGTGATTGACTCCTCAGGAGCGAACGTTGCACTGACGCCTCCGGTCGTCGCTGACACGACGGTGACCCAGGCAGTGAAGCCAGTCACGTCTCCAGGCGTAGTCACGGTGCGATGGCGCGTGGTCTCCAGCGACGGTCACCCCATCAGCGGTGAGTACGCGTTCACGGTTGACGCTCCCGTAACGCCCACGGCGTCCGCCGAACCGGACCCCTCTGCAACCACGGGTGCCCCCTCCTCATCTGAGCAGAGCCCGGCCATCTCGTCGACACCAGAACAAAGCGCGACAGCAGACGCCGTGGCGGAGGTCGAAGAGCCACGGAGCGGAATCGGTCTTCCGCTGTTAGTGACTGGCGTCGCTGTCGTCATTCTGGGCGCGGCGGCGCTTGTGCTTTTCTCGTCCGGACGGCGTCGACGACAGCAGCAGGTGGGGCAGTGAAGGAACACCGTCAATGAGCAGTGAGATTTGGTCGACACACCAGTCACGCCCTCTAACGCGCAGGGAACGGCGCCACGCTGATGAGTTCAGGATGCGTGAGGCGCGGAGCTCCCACGGTCCTGAGGCCGCGCGCGCAATGCGCGCCCGCCCGCTTGTTGCGAGTGCGTTGGCGCTGGCGCTCATGTGTCCTCTGGCGCTGCCGGCGTACGCGGCCTCACCTGTCACGGACTCCGAGCCGACCTTGCAGCAAGCCGCTGCGGACGACTCACAACAATTCACCGTGTCCTCCGCGCTCCCCGCTTCGCCCCTGGACAGGCAGAGCTACGCAGCGACGTCTCAGGAAGAAATTCATCAGAAAAAGGCGCGAGAGGCTGCGGCGGCCGCGGCCGCCGCAGCACGCGCAGCTCGGCCCGCTACCACCTTCGCTGCTGAACGCGCAGTCCCCGTCCTCGCCGCCGGTAGCGGGGTTGTGCGCTGGCCATTGACCTCGACGTTCAGAGTCACGGACCAATTCGGAGCAAGAGGCGGGGCGCACATGGGCACCGACATGGTGACCGCGGGCGGCACGCCAATCTACGCGTCCGTGGCCGGGACAGTCGATGTCTCGAGCGAGAGCTATGGCGCCTACGGCGTCGCTGTCACCGTTGAGTCCGTCGTCAACGGCCAACGTATCCGGGCCGTCTACCCGCACATGCAGTACAACACCCGGCAGGTCGGCAGCGGCCAGGAAGTGCAGGCGGGCCAACTCCTCGGACTCGTCGGAAGCACAGGCCGCTCCACCGCAAACCACTTGCATTTCGAGGTGTCCGTCAACGACGTCACCGTGGATTCCCTGGCGTGGTTGGAAGCGAATGCTCAGTGACTAAACGCGCCATTACAAAGCGCGGCGGCAGGCGCCGCGCCGCACCGCAGCGAACGGCACTGCAAAAGAAACTCGACGATCGATACGGCCGCACTTCGCTTCCCTGGCGTCGCCGAGCTTTCTGGATCAGTGTTGCTGTGTTCGCGGTGGCTGCCATTGCCTACCTGGTCTGGATCACACTTCAAAATAGCTTGGACGACATCTCCATCGCCGAGACCGGCTACCTCGTCGTCGATGAGCGGGCTGTGACGGTGTCCTTTCAAGCCACCCCTCCCTCCGGCGCACGGTTCGCGTGCGCCATCCAAGCCCTGGACGAGGATTTCGGCGTCGTGGGGTGGCGGGTCGTCGAGTACGCCCCCTTCCCCGAGACCACTCGATCCTTCACCGAGCGCGTTCCGACTCTCGCCCTGGCAACCACCGGCACCGTCAAAGAGTGCTGGACAATCTAAGGATTCCACCCGTGACCGAATCATCCGCCCTCACCCTTGATGGGCTGTCCCTGCTGATGGTGTGGACGGCCATCGGCGTTTACGCGCTCGCCTTTGCGGCGTATGCCATCGACCTTGCCGTGCGCGTGTCTCGCGTCGAGGCGCCCGCTGCGGAACTCGTGACGGTCGGGGACGTGGCTCCACCGGTGGCGCCCCCGGCGGCCGCGGTGCAATTGCAAGTGCCGCCACGTGAGCGCGAACGTCTCGTATGGGCACGTATCGGAACCGCCCTCACCATTTTGGGATTCGCGCTGCAGCTGAGCGGGGATGTCCTCCGAGGCATCGCCGCAGCTCGTGTGCCGTGGGCGAACATGTACGAATTCGCACTCACCGGCACTCTTCTCATCGTCGGCGTGTTCCTTTTCGCCCTTCGGCGGTACGACCTGCGTTTCCTCGGCTCCTTCTTGCTTGGGATGGTCGTCCTTCTTCTGGGTGGTGCGACCTTGGGGTTCTACGTCGAGGTCACCCCTCTGATGGACCCGCTGCGTAGCGTGTGGCTTGTCATCCACGTCTTCGTGGCCTCCCTTGCGACTGCGCTGTTCGCCATCGCGTGCGGCCTGTCCGTGACGCAACTTCTGCAACACCGGCGTGAGAGTCGCCCCTCCGTCAACACGCGGCGGGGCCTGCTTCGAACCCTGCCCACCTCTGAAGATCTGGAAGCCCTGGCTTACCGGTTCGCCATCATTGGCTTCATCTTCTGGACCTTCACCCTGATTGCCGGCGCGATTTGGGCAAACGACTCCTGGGGACGCTTCTGGGGTTTTGATACCAAAGAGGTGTGGACTTTCATCATCTGGGTGCTGTACGCCGGGTACATCCACGCTCGTGCCACCCGTGGATGGCGCGGTAACCGTTCTGCGTGGCTGTCTATCGTGGGGTTCGCTGCGGTGCTGTTCAACTTCACCGCCGTGAACATGTTCTTCAAGGGTCTGCATGCCTATTCGGGGCTGAACTGATGCCTACTTCCGGCGCTAAGCTCGGGCACGCCCACTCGACGGTAAGGGTGGGGGCACCTGGCTCCACGCGGCTTCCGTCTCTGCAACCGCGCCGGTGGAACGTGTACCGCGTGATTGCGCTCATCATCCTCGTCGTCAGCGCAGTCGCTGCCTTGGTGTGCGCTCTCGCAGTCGGCGGTGGCGCTGCCCCCTTGCAACTGGCCGACGCCGGGCCCCTCGCACGGTGGGGGCTGCCAGTGTCAAAGCTCGTCGTGAACATGAGCGCCGCGGGAATGGGAGGGGCGCTCTTTGTCGCCTTGTTCTCGTTGCGCGTCGAACAGCGCGGGTTTGAATTGGCGTTGGATGTTGCTGCGCTATCTGCCGCCATCTTCACCGTGGCATCTGCTGCTACTGGCTTCTTCAGCTTCATGGTCATCTTCAACCCCGCTTTGAATGCCGGTCCCGAATTTGGGTCTCAGCTTGGCCGGTACCTCGTGCAGACCGAGGGGGGACGTGTGTGGTTGATGACGACCATCGCGGGTGCCATTCTCGCGGTGCTCACATTTGCGGTGCGTTCGTGGGGCGGGACAGCAACCGTGGCACTTCTCGCGCTGGCAGCGCTTGTCCCGATGGGAACACAAGGCCATTCAGGTGATGAGGCCTCTCACCAGCAAGCCACGACAGCCATCGTCATACACCTCATCGCCGCAGCGGTCTGGCTCGGTGGTCTGCTGCTGCTGGCGATCATTCGTTCCGTCACTTCCAAGAGTGAGATGGCGACAGTTCTGATGCGGTACTCCACCATCGCCGTTATTGCCTTCGCGCTCGTCGCGTTCTCGGGCACGGTTCGAGCCGCCATCGGCCTAGAAACTCTCGGTGCTCTCGCCTCCCCTTACGGCCTCATCCTCATCGTCAAGGTTGTAGCCCTCACCGCCATCGGTGTTCTGGGGGCGATCTACCGACTGCGTCTACTCCGAAGGATGCGCGCCAACCCCAGCGACGCCAAGACTTTCTGGCTGCTGTTGTGTGCGGAGTTGGGATTGATGGGGATGGCTAGTGGAGCGGCTGCCGCTCTCGCGAGAACACCGCCGCCGATTCTCCCCGAACCTGCAGGCGCGCTCACACCCGCTGAGGTACTCACCGGCGCTCCGCTACCTCCTGAGTGGACTATGTCGCGTTGGTTCACGGCGTGGAGCCCCGACCTGCTGTGGTTAGTTGCCGCCGTGCTCGGACTCATCTTCTACGTGAGCGCTGTGCTGCGGCTAAAGGCGCGTGGGTACCGATGGAACCCCTGGCGGGCGACCGCGTGGGTGGCAGGGACGCTCCTCTTGGTATGGGTCACTAGCGGAGCGTTGGGCGCTTACCGTAGCTACATCTACAGTGCGCACGTTCTTGGGATAGTCATTCTCCTTGTCGGGGTGGTGCCCCTTCTCGCAGCCGGGGCGCCAATCGAGCTCGCCCGCAAGGCAGCCCATCGCCGCGAAGACGGCAGCAGGGGAGGGTATGAATGGGCGCAGGTGCTCATGCATTCGCGAGGTGTGCGTTTCGCTTCGGCACCCGTGGTCGCTGTCCCGGCCACCGCGATGTTGATTTGGCTGCTTTTCAGTTCTGACCTCCTCCGTTGGACAGTAGGGGATCTCCTAGGGCGGCAAATGGCGACGGCAGCAACCCTCGTCGTGGGATCTCTGCTCGTGCGTGGCTTGATAGGTGGTGACGGGTCCAGCCGCCGGCCGACACAGATGAAGCTGCTGATGGTCGTCGGTTTAGCTGTGGCGATGGCGGTTGTATCTGTGTACATCTCTACTGCCGGTCTAGTAGCCGCCGACTGGTTCGGTGCGATGGGCCGCACCTGGGGTAGAGCACCAGCCGAAGACCAAGACTTCGGTGGAGTGGTGCTGGCTGCTGGCTCCGCGATCGCGGTCGTTCTGGGTGGGTGGGTGGTGTTCCTCTCCCGTGCGCGGTAGAACGACGTCCTAGATTCCTCATGCGGCGTGCGACAGAAGCCGTCATGGCTGATCTGAGGTGCTCTACCCGCTCAGCGGTGATGGTCGTCGTCGTGCTCCTCCTCGAGGAGCATCCCCACGGAGGTGGCGCAGGCGTCACCGCGCCATGCCTCGATACCCTCTCGGATTGCGAAGGCGGCGATGACGAGTCCGGCGATCGCATCGGCCCACCACCAGCCGAACAGGCTGTTGACAATGAGGCCGACGAGAACCGCGGCGGACAGGTAGGTGCAGATGAGGGTCTGCTTGGAGTCGGCCACAGCGGTTGCCGATCCCAGCTCGCGGCCCGCGCGTCGTTCCGCCAGCGAGAGGAATGGCATGATGACGACGCTGAGCGCGGTGAGCACGATTCCGACAGTGGAGTGCTGCACGTCGACCTGGCCCACGAGCGCGAGCACCGACGTCGCGGTGACGTAGGCGGCGAGGGCGAAGAACGCCACGGCGATGACGCGCAGCGTGCCCTTCTCCCACCGCTCGGGGTCGCGGCGGGTGAACTGCCAGGCCACGGCTGCCGCCGAGAGGACCTCGATCGTGGAGTCCAGGCCGAACCCGATCAGCGCAGCCGATGAGGCGACGGTGCCGGCGGTGATCGCGACGACGGCCTCAATGAGGTTGTAGGCGATCGTCGCGGTGACGATCCACTTGATGCGGCGTTGGAGAGTGTGCCGGCGGTCGTCTGTGGGGCGAGAGGTCGTGGTGGTCATGCGCAGGTGCAGCTTTCTCCGGCGCAGCAGCCCGGTTCGACATAGAGGACGACGCGTAGCAGCTCGTCCAAGGCGGGTGAGAGGTGAGAGTCAGCAAGCCGATACCAGGTGCGCCGCCCATCCGGCACAGCCTCCACGAGCCCGCACCCTCGAAGGCACGCGAGCTGGTTCGACATGACCTGTCGGGAGACGCCGAGAGCGTCCGCTAGGTCGGAGGGGTAGGCGGGTGCTTCCCGCAGTGCCAGCAGCACGCCCGCGCGCGTGGAGTCGGAGAGCGCGTGGCCGAGGCGCGCGAGCGCGGCGGTATGCGTCACGGTGGCAGTCGCAGTGGCTGTGGACACGTGTCGACAGTACAGGACTTGCTGAATAATCATCCCCGGTTGGGCGGCCCACTCCGGTGGACGCGCGCAGGGGGATGAATAGGAGTGTTGCGCTACATACCCTAGGGGGGTATGGTATCTAGGTGAACGGATACGAGGGCAACAAAGACGACCTCCAGAAGCGGCTGCGTCGCGTCGAGGGTC
>NZ_QAJB01000419.1:4047-12836 GCF_003061325.1 Microbacterium sp. HMWF026 | reverse complement strand
GAATCGCACCCTGCCTCGCCCACCCACTCGCCCCTGGGGCTCGCCCGACGTCGCCGCGCCGAGCTGGCCGAGGCGATGGATCGGATCGGCGTCGAGGGTCTTCCCGTTCTTCTGGGGCTGCCGGATGCCGCGACCGGCGCGCACCGCCGGGTCATCGCCGAGACGCTCGACGCCCTGCTGCGGCGCGGCGACGCGCGGCGCGTTCTCGTCCTGTCGACCTGGCGGGGCGATGGCCACCACGACCACCGCGTCGTGGGCGAGGTCGCTGAGCAGGTCGCCGCCGCTCGCGGCGCCCGGCACCGGGCCTTTCCGATCTGGCTCTGGCACTGGGGGATGCCCGACGACGTGCCGTGGGACCGCGCGGAACGCGCGCCGCTCGGCAGAGACGCCGTCACGGCGAAGGCCCGCGCTCTCGGCGCGCACCGCAG
This sequence comes from Microbacterium sp. HMWF026, assembly GCF_003061325.1. Lineage (NCBI taxonomy): Bacteria > Bacillati > Actinomycetota > Actinomycetes > Micrococcales > Microbacteriaceae > Microbacterium > Microbacterium sp. HMWF026. Next base: position 12,408 of record NZ_QAJB01000419.1, on the reverse strand, counting down.
CCAGATCGCTCCGCTGTCGGACGCCCCGGGCGACGAGACGATGCTGCACGCCGGGATGCGCGCGCACTTCGCCCGCGACGTCGAGGTGTTCTTCGCCCCGGTCGCGCGAGCGGACGCCGCGCCCGCGCCCGCGCCCGCGGGGCAGCCGGGCGCGACGCACCCCGCCGCCGCCCCCGAGGTGCGGCCGACCGAGACGGAGGCCGACCCCGCCTCCGTCGGTGCCGACTACTTCGACGACATGTACGCCCGCCATGACGACCCGTGGGGCTTCGACTCGCGCTGGTACGAGGAGCGCAAGCGCGCCGCCGTGCTCGCCGCGCTGCCGCGGCGGCACTACCGCGCGGTCTTCGAGGCGGGGTGCTCGACGGGAGCCCTCACCGCGGCGCTCGCCGCGCGCGCCGACCGCGTGCTCGCGGTCGATCTGTCCGAGGCCGCCCTCGCGCGCGCCCGGCAGCGCTTGGCCGCGCAGGCGCATGTCGAGCTGCGTCGAGCCCTCCTTCCGCAGCAGTGGCCCGAGGGCACCTTCGACCTGATCGTGCTGTCCGAAGTCGCGTACTACTGGGGCGCTGCAGACCTCGAGCGCGGACTGGCGGCCGCCGTGGCCGCGCTCGACCCCGACGGTCACGTGGTCGCCTGCCACTGGCGGCACCCGGTCGCGGAGTATCCGCTCACCGGCGACGAGGTGCACGCCGCCCTGGCGGCCGTTCCGGAGCTGGCGCGGCTGGTGCGGCACGTCGAGGACGACTTCGTCCTCGAGGTCTTCGGACGCGTGGGAGCCCCGTCCGTCGCCGCCGAGGCGGGCCTGGTCTGATGCGGGCCGTGGTGGTCGCGATTCCCGCGCACGACGAAGAGGCGCTGATCGGTCGCTGCCTGGCCTCGGTCATGCGCGCCGTGGCCCGCGCGCGCGAGCGCGATCCGCGGCTGCGGGTGCGGGTCGTCCTGGTGCTGGACGCGTGCGCCGACACCACCGCGGTGCAGGCGCGGCGGTGGCCGGTCGAGATCGTCGAGATCGCCGCCCGCGCCGTGGGCACCGCCCGGCGGGTGGGCGTCGCCCACGGGCTGGAGGGCCTCGGCATCCCCCTCGAAGAGACCTGGATCTCTTTGACGGATGCCGACACCGTCGTGCCCGCGGACTGGATCACCCATCAGCTCGATCTGGCCGCGCAGGGGGTCGATCTGGTGCTCGGCACCGTCCGTCCCGACTTCGCCGACCTCAGCGCCCGCCACGCCGCCTACTGGCGGTCGACGCACCACCGCGGACGCCCGGCCGGCAACGTGCACGGCGCGAACCTCGGCGTGCGGGCGCAAACGTACGTCGCCGCCGGCGGCATCCACGACCTGGTCGAGCACGAGGACGTCGCGCTGGTGCGCGCCGCGCGCGAAATCGGAGCGACGGTGCGCGCGAGCGACGCGCACGAGGTCGAGACGTCGGGACGCTTCACCGGGCGCACGCCCGGCGGCTACGCCGCGTTCCTCGATCGCGTGCACGCCTGGATCGACGCTCCGCCGCTGGCCGGCACCGGGGCGTGACACCGCGGGAGGGGGTTCGTCAACCACCTCGGCATCCCGAGTCCCCCCGCCGCACACTGGGCATCCCCGGAACGGAAGGCATCACCATGAAGGCACTGACCTGGCAGGGCACGCGCAACGTGAGCGTCGAAGAGGTCCCCGACCCGCAGATCCTCGAACCGACCGACGCGATCGTGAAGATCACCTCGACCGCGATCTGCGGCTCCGACCTGCACCTGTACGAGCTCTTCGGCCCGTTCATCGACAAGGGCGACGTGCTCGGTCACGAGCCGATGGGCGTCGTCGTCGAGGTGGGCTCGGCCGTGACGAATCTCGCCGTCGGCGACCGCATCGTCGTGCCGTTCAACATCTCGTGCGGTCACTGCTTCATGTGCCGACGCGGCCTGCAGTCCCAGTGCGAGACGACGCAGGTGCGCGAGTACGGCAGCGGCGCGGCGCTGTTCGGCTACACCAAGCTGTACGGCCAGGTGCCGGGCGGCCAGGCCGAATACCTGCGCGTGCCGCTGGCCGACTACAACCACATCCGCGTGGGCGACGACCTGCCCGACGACCGCTACCTCTTCCTCAGCGACATCGTGCCCACGGCGTGGCAGGGCGTGCAGTACGCGAACGTTCCCGAGGGCGGCACGCTCGCCGTCATGGGGCTCGGCCCGGTCGGGCAGTTCGCGGCGCGCATCGGCGTGCACCTCGGCTATCGCGTCCTCGCGATCGAGCCCGAGGCCGACCGTCGCGCGATGGCCGAGCGCCACGGCATCCTGACCTACGACCTGACCGACACGGTGGTCGACGAACTGATCGACCTCACCGAGGGGCGCGGTGCGGACGGGGTCGTGGATGCCGTCGGCATGGAGGCCCATGGCAACGGCGGCGCGAAGCTGGCCCAGAACGCCGTCGGTCTGCTGCCCGACGCCCTCGCGCGAAAGCTCATGGACAAGGCCGGCATCGACCGGCTCGCGGCGGTCTACGCCTCGATCGACCTCGTGCGCCGCGGCGGGACCGTGTCGCTCAGCGGCGTCTACGCCGGCGAGGCGGACGTGCTGCCGATGAAGACCATGTTCGACAAGCAGCTGAACCTGCGCATGGGCCAGTGCAACGTCAAGCGCTGGATCGACGACCTGCTGCCGCTCGTCGAGGACCCCGCCGATCCGCTCGGCGTGATGGATCTGGTCACCCACCACGCCCCGCTCGAGGACGCCCCCGGCCTGTACGAGACGTTCCAGAAGAAAGAGGACGGCTGCATCAAGGTGGTGCTGCGCCCCGGCACCTGACCCGCACGCCCACCCCCGCCCCGCGTGAGTCGCCACGTCCTGTCGCCGTCGTGCGCGTCGAAGCGACGGATTCCGGCGACTCCCGCGGGTGGCGGTGTGTGACGCGGCGGGTGGGAAACGTTCCGGCAACACGGCGCTGAGTAGAGTCGTGGCATGGGTGACCTGTTCGACGGTTACGGCTCCACGTTGGCGCCGCGCAAGACCGCTTCCGGCATCCCGGCGTACGACGAGATGTTCGGCGCCCCGGCCACGGCCGGGGGCGCCGCCCCCTCTCGCGAGGCGTACCGGGAGCTGTACCAGACGCTCGCGCAGATGACCCAGGAGGAGCTGCGCGGCCGCACCGAATCGCTGGCGAGTTCGTACCTGGCGCAGGGCGTCACGTTCGACTTCGCGGGTGAGGAGCGGCCTTTCCCCCTGGATGCCGTGCCCCGGGTCATCGCGTACGACGAGTGGTCGCGCATCGAGGCCGGCGTGAAGCAGCGCGTCCGAGCGCTCGAGGCGTTCCTCGACGACGCGTACGGCAATCAGCACTGCGTGCGCGACGGCATCCTGCCCGCGGGTCTGATCTCGTCGTCGCAGTACTTCTATCGCCAGGCCGCCGGCATCCGCAGTGCCAACGGCGTGCGCATCCAGGTGTCGGGAATCGACCTGATCCGCGACGAGCACGGCGAGATGCGCGTGCTCGAAGACAATGTGCGCGTGCCGTCTGGCGTCTCGTACGTCATCTCGAACCGCCGCGTCATGGCGCAGACGCTGCCCGAGCTGTTCGTGTCGATGCGCGTGCGTCCCGTCGGCGATTACCCCAACAAGCTGCTCGCGGCGCTGCGCGCCTCGGCCCCGCCCGGGATCGACGATCCGAACATCGTCGTGCTGACGCCGGGCGTGTACAACTCGGCGTACTTCGAGCACACGTTGCTCGCGCGCCTCATGGGCGTCGAGCTCGTCGAGGGCCGCGACCTGCTGTGCATCGGCGGCAAGGTGTTCATGCGCACCACCCGCGGACCGCAGCGCGTCGACGTCATCTACCGCCGCGTCGACGACGACTTCCTCGACCCGCTGCAATTCCGCGCCGACTCGATGCTCGGTGCGCCCGGGCTCATGCTCGCCGCGCGCCTGGGCAACGTCACGATCGCCAACGCGGTCGGCAACGGCGTCGCCGACGACAAGCTGCTCTACACGTACGTGCCCGACCTGATTCGGTACTACCTCGCCGAGGAGCCGATCCTGAAGAACGTCGACACCTGGCGCCTCGAAGACCCGGGCGCGCTCGAAGAGGTGCTGGACCGCCTGCCCGAGCTCGTGGTCAAGCCGGTCGACGGCTCCGGCGGAAAGGGCCTGGTCGTCGGCCCCGACGCCTCGCCCGCCGAGCTCGACGCGCTGCGCAAGCGCCTGAAGGCCGACCCGCGCGGCTGGATCGCCCAGCCGGTCGTCATGCTCTCGACCATCCCGACGCTCGTCGAGGACGGCATGCGCCCCCGTCACGCCGACCTGCGGCCCTTCGCGGTCAACGACGGCGACGACATCTGGGTGCTCCCCGGCGGTCTGACCCGCGTGGCGCTGCCCGAGGGGCAGCTCGTGGTCAACTCCAGCCAGGGCGGGGGGTCGAAGGACACGTGGGTCGTCGGCGGATCCGCGCCCTCGCACGTCGAGTACGGCCAGGGCAACGGCGTCTCGGGTCTGGTCGCCGACCAGGCGGCGGTGACCGAGGCCATCCCGATCATCTACGACGGGCAACCCGCACCCGCCACCTCGCCGCGTGACCCGCGGCCGGGCACCGGCCCCTCGGGCAAGGAGCAGCAGGAGCAGCAGCAGCAGGATGCCACGGTGCAGCACGGACCGCAGGCCGAGCAGCAGCAGCAGGCGATGCAGCAGGACGAAGGGGTGTCGGGATGCTGAGCCGGATCGCCGAGAGCCTGTTCTGGATCGGGCGGTACATCGAGCGCAGCGACGGCACCGCCCGCATCCTCGACGTGCACCTGCAGCTGCTGCTCGAGGACCCGTGGATCGACGAGGACACCGCCTGCCGGTCGCTGTTGAGCGTCATGGGTTCGGCCTGGCCCGAGAACGTCGACACGGTGCGCCGCGACGACGTCCTCGCGCGTCTGGCCGTCGACCGGATGAACCCGTCGAGCATCGCGTACTCGCTCACCGCGGCGCGCGAGAACGCCCGCCGGGCGCGCGAGATCGTCTCGACCGAGCTGTGGGAGATCCTCAACACCACGAATTCGCGGATGCCGCGGCGCCTGCAGACCGACAAGGTGCACGAGTTCTTCCAGTGGGTGCGCGAGCGCGCGGCCCTCGCGATCGGGATCGTCGACTCGTCGACCAACCGCGACGAGGCGTGGCAGTTCTTCACCCTCGGCCGCAGCATCGAGCGCACCGACATGACCGCGCGTCTGCTCGCCACCCGCTCGCTGACCGAGGTTTCGGGGCCGTCGTGGACGACGATCCTGCGTTCGTGCGGCGCCTACGAGGCGTACCTGCGCACGTATCGCGGGATGCCGAGTGCTCGCAACGCCGCGGAGTTCCTGCTGCTGGACCGCCTGTTCCCGCGCTCGATCATCTACTCGATCCAGCGGGCCGAGGACTGCATGAGCGCGATCGACCCCCGGGCCGACCGCGTCGGGCACTCCAACACCGTGCTGCGTGCGCTCGGCCAGATCCGCAACGATCTCGAGTACCGCCCGGTCAGCGACATCCTCGCCGAGTTGCCCGAGCACATGCAGCGCGTGCAGACGGTCACGCGCGAGGCGTCGGAGGCGATCCGCTCGCGGTTCTTCCCGACGCAGGCCGAGCCGAGCTGGATCGGGGAGATCTCGTGAACCCCCGACAGGTTCACGCACCCGCCGCCGAAAGGACGACGCGATGAAGCGACTGCGCATCGAACACCAGACCGGGTTCGTGTATCCGGGCGACGTGGTCGCGTCGTACAACGAGGCGCGCATGCTGCCGCACTCGACCGAGAGTCAGTTCGTGCTGAGCTCGTCGCTCGACATCGAGCCGTCGACGTCGGTCAACCAGTACGTCGACTACTTCGGCACCCGGGTGGCGGCTTTCGACGTGCTGTCGCCGCACTCGTCGCTGACGATCACGGCGCGCTCGCTCATCGAGGTGCGCCCGCGCCCCATCGAGCACGCCGACATCACGTGGGAGCAGCTCGCCGCCGAGGCGGGACGCTCGATCTCGACGGTCGAGCAACTGACGCAGACCCGCCGCACCGCGCCGCACGCCGAGGTGGCCGAGCTGGCACGCTCGATCGCCGCGCAGCACGACCGGCCCGGCCCCGCTGCGCACGCGATCGCCGAGGCGATCGGCGACGCGATCGAGTACATGCAGGGCGTGACGGGTGTGACCTCGACCGCCATCGACGCGTGGGAGGCCCGCAAGGGCGTCTGCCAGGACATCGCGCACATCGCGATCGGGGCGCTGCGCGAGGTCGGCATCCCCGCCCGTTACGTGTCGGGTTATCTGCACCCCAAACCGTCCGCCGAGGTCGGCGAGGCCGTGACGGGGGAGTCGCACGCGTGGGTGGAGTGGTTCGCCGGTGATTGGCAGGGCTTTGACCCGACCAACAACATCGAGATCGGCGACCGGCACGTGCTCGTCGGTCGCGGTCGCGACTACAACGACGTCCCGCCGTTGCGCGGCGTGTACGCCGGGCCCGGCAAGAGCAACCTGAAGGTCAAGGTGACGATCACGCGCGAGACGTGAGGCGCGGGCCGCTGACGGGCGGCGGTGAGCCGAGCGCGTCGGGGGTCGAGGGGGTTCCCGAGGCGTCGGGTGGGGCGTACGCTGTGGTCAGACCACACGAAAGCGAGATCCCCCATGGTTCAGCGTCAGCTGCCGAAGGTCGGTGAGCTCCTCGAGCTCATGCAGTTCAAGAAGCCCGAGCTCGACGCGCGCAAACGCCGCCTCGACGCCGCGCTCACGATCAACGACCTGCGGACGATCGCCAAGCGCCGCACGCCCAAGGCGGCGTTCGACTACACCGACGGCGCGGCTGAGGGCGAGCTGTCGCTCGACCGCGCGCGGCGGGCGTTCGAGGACGTCGAGTTCCACCCCGACATCCTCCGGCCCGCGGCCGACGTCGACACGTCGTGCCAGATCCTCGGCGGGCCGTCGGCGCTGCCGTTCGGCATCGCGCCCACCGGTTTCACGCGGTTGATGCAGACCGAGGGCGAGACGGCCGGGGCGTCCGCGGCGGCGGCCGCCGGCATTCCGTTCACCCTGTCGACGCTGGGTACCACCTCGATCGAGGGCGTCAAGGCGGCGAACCCGACCGGTCGCAACTGGTTCCAGCTGTACGTGATGAAGGACCGCTCGATCTCGTACGGTCTCGTGGAGCGCGCCGCTGCGGCCGGGTTCGACACCCTGCACTTCACCGTCGACACCCCCATCGCGGGTGCGCGTCTGCGCGACAAGCGCAACGGCTTCTCGATCCCCCCGCAGCTGACGGTCGGCACGATCGTCAGCGCCATCCCGCGCCCCTGGTGGTGGATCGATTTCCTCACCACCCCAAAGCTGGAGTTCGCCTCGCTTAGCACCACCGGCGGTACGGTCGGCGAGCTGCTGAACGCCGCGATGGACCCCACGATCAGCTACGACGACCTCGACCTCATCCGCGGCATGTGGCCGGGCAAGATCGTCGTCAAGGGTGTGCAGAACGTCCAGGATGCCGCGCGCCTGGTCGACCGGGGTGTCGACGGCATCGTGCTCAGCAATCACGGCGGCCGCCAGCTCGACCGCGCCCCGATCCCCTTCCACCTGCTGCCGAAGGTCGTGCGCGAGGTCGGCAAGGATGCCACGGTGATGGTCGACACGGGCATCATGAACGGCGCCGACATCGTGGCATCCATCGCCCTGGGGGCGAAGTTCACCCTCATCGGCCGGGCCTACCTCTACGGCCTCATGGCCGGTGGGCGTCAGGGTGTGGACCGCACCATCGAGATCCTGCGCAGCGAGATCGAGCGCACGATGACCCTGCTGGGGGTGTCCTCGCTCGCCGAGCTCGAACCGCGCCACGTCACCCAGCTCACGCGCCTCGTGCCGGTGGGCGAGCAGGGCGCCGGAACGCGGGTCTGAGCGCCCGCAGGGAGCGGTCGCTACGGGGAGTCCCACCACTCCCGCATCGTTGCCCCGACCACCGCACGCGGCGGCGCCTCAGCCGCACGAGGTGAAGCCGAGGAACGACGTCACACGCGCCGACGTCGCGGAGTCCGCGGTCCAGGACTCGCCCACGCGGGCGCGCACGCTGACGTACGAGGTGCGCAGCAGGCCCGAGACCGCCGACGAGGGCACGCGGGCGCTGCGCGTCGTCGACGCGATGCCGCTCACCACCGTGCGCCCGTCGACGAGCATGTCGAAACGCACCGGGTCGGCGCCGTCGTACCGCCACGCGATCCAGACGCCGTCGAAGGGCGGCTCGAAGCACGAGGTGACCACGGGCGCGACGACCCGCGCGGCGGTGATCGACGCCGACGTCCCGGTGGGGCTCGACCACGCCGCCCACGCGGGCGTACTGCCGGCGGCGACGGCCACGACAGCGGCCACCGTCACGGCGAGG
>NZ_QAJB01000419.1:0-4014 GCF_003061325.1 Microbacterium sp. HMWF026 | reverse complement strand
GAGAGGCACAGCCCCCCGCGCCGCCCGCCGGGTCGCGGGGGGCTGTGCCTCTCCGTGCGGCGGTGGGTCATCGGCATCCGGGTCCTCGTCGTCTCCGCGGCGCAGGGCGACGACCGCGCACGCGGCGAACACCGCGACGAAGAGCGCCTGGGGCACGACCGCACCCGCGTGCAGCCACACCACCGGCAGGCCCACCCAGGGCACGCGCAGCATCCCCACGCCCTTCACGGCGTCGGGGTCGAGGGGGGAGCTGTCGGCCGAGGGGTTCGCGTCGCCCTTCGTGACGAGTCGACCGTCGGCGCGCAGCTCGGTGATGCGATGCAGGCGCAGGCGGTCGGCTCGGTCCGGATCATCGGCGAGCACGACCCGCCCCGGCACGAGATCCTCGTGCGGGACGGGCCGCGCCACCACGACGTCGCCCACCTCGATCGCCGGCGTCATCGACGCCGTCATCACCGTGGTCGGCGTCCATCCCAGGACGACGGGGGCCGCCGCCCAGAACAGCAACGCCAGGATCAACGCCACGACCGCGCGCGCCGTCGCCACCCCCGCGATCAGCAGGAAGCGACCGGAGCGCACGACTCAGCTGTTCTGTGCTTCCCAGACGAACGAGGTCGTCGCGGTCCCGCCCTGCGCGGTGTTGGGTGCGTCCTCGGCGAGCTTCCACGTGATGCGGAAGGTGCGCGACTCGGGCGCGGTCCCGGTCGGGCTCCAGGTCGCAGCGCCCGTGGCGAACGAGGAGTGCGCCCCCGTGAAGCCCGACAGGCGACCGTCGAACACGGTGCTCTGCGCGGTGAACCCGGTGCAGGTCCCGTAGCCGCCGCCGGTGCCCTGCTCGACGGTCAGCGCGAGCTGGTCGGACAGGCCCGCGGTGGTGCGGGCGTCGGCGGCGTAGAGCCGTACGTCCGAGGCGAGCGAGCCGGTCGAGGTGACGGCGATGCAGGTGACGCCGCCGTCGCCGGGCTTGGCGTTGGGTACCGAGAACAGCGCTCGTCCCGCGTCGTCGTCCGTGAGCTGGACGCTACCCGCGGTCCACGAGTTGCCCTCGTTCGACGTGGTGCTCGAGAAGGCCGCGTACGAGCTCGTCGACACGATCAGGCCCGCCGCGACCACGGCCGCGGGCAGGGCGATCGCGGTGGCGATGCGCGAGGAACGGCGAGTGAATTTCGGCATAGTGAATCTCCCCAAAGATCAGTGCGAAATGGAACACTCGCACCGTAGGGAAAGCGGGCGCGCGGCGTGTGACACGCCCGAGGGTTGACATCGCGCGCGGGGCGTGGCATCCATTCAGCGGAATGCATTACATCTCTTGCGAGCGCGCCGGTCGCTCCTCGCGTCGCCGCGCTCCGGCGCCCAGGGTGAGCGTCGACGCGAGCCCCAGCGTCAAGAACGCCGCGGCGGTGAACGCTGCCGCGCGCGTGCCGTCGCTGAACGCCGCGCGGGCATCGGTGGCGAGGTCCTGCGTCTGGGGCGAGGCGTCGAGGCCCGCGATCGCGGCTCCCGCGCTGTCGACCACCAGCGACACGACCTGGTCGCGCTGATCGGCCGGCACGCCGCGGTCGTCGAGGGCGGATGCCAGCACCCCCGACGTCGTCGAGAACAGCACGGTCCCCAGCACCGCGACGCCCAACGCGGCTCCGAGTTGGCGCGAGGTCGACTGCGTGCCCGAGGCCTGCCCGCTCGCCGCGGGTGGCACGTCGGCCAGGACGACCCCCGTGAGTTGCGCGGTGGCCAGGCCCACGCCGACCCCGTAGACGAAGAGGAAGGGGATGAGCGGGCCCCACACGGCATCCGGTCCGATCGTGAAGGCGACGCCCGCCACGCCGACGATCTCGGCCAGCAGGCCCCCGCGCACGATCCAGACCGGGGCGACCTTTCCGCTCAGGGCTCCCGCGATGCCGCTCGCGACGAACGATCCGATCGCGAGCGACAGCAGCAGCAGGCCGGTCTGCAGGGCGCCGAACCCGACCACGAACTGCAGCCACAGCGGCAGCGCGAGGATGATGCCGAACTCGCCGAGAGAGACTACCGCGGCGGCGATGTTGCCGTTGCGGAACGAGGTGATGCGGAACAGCCCGAACGCCAGCAGGGTCGAGCGCCCCGTGCGCTGGCGGTGCAGGCCCCACGCGATGAAGCCGATCAGGGCGACCAGGGCGATCGCGAAGGCGAGGGGAACGGGCGAGAGCGCGAAGGGCCAGGTCCACTCGCCGACGGCGGGAGCGGTGGTCACCGTCCACCAGCCGTAGGTGCGTCCCTCGATCAGGCCGAACACGAGCGGGGCCATCGTCGCGACCGAGAGCAGCGCCCCGACGCCGTCGATGCGCTCGACCCGGTCGCTGCGCGACTCGGCGACCGTCAGCAGCACCCCGATCAGGATGATCACGCCGAGCGGGATGTTGATGCCGAACGCCCAGCGCCACGAGAACGCCGTCGTCAGCCATCCGCCCAGCAGCGGACCCACCGCCGCCATGCCGCCGATGGTCGATCCCCACACGGCGAAGGCGATGCCGCGCTCGCGACCGCGGAAGGTGGCGTTGATGATCGACAGCGTGGTCGGCAGGATCATCGACCCGCCCACGCCCTGGACGAGACGGGCGAGGATGAGCAGCCCGCCGGTGGGGGCCAGTGCGGCCGCGATCGAGGCGCCGGCGAAGATCACGACGCCCAGCAGCATGAGGCGTCGTCGGCCGAAGCGGTCGGCGAGGCTGCCGAACACCAGCAGCAGCGAGGCGAAGACGAGGGTGTAGGCCTCTTGGACCCACTGCACCTCGGTCGAGGAGATGCCGAGCTCCTCCACGATCGAAGGAACGGCGACGTTGACGATCGTCGAATCGACGATGATCAGCGACACGGCGATGCTGATGAAGACGAGGCCCGCCCAGCGGCGCCCGGCCAATTTGTCGGTCATGTCGCTAGCTTATCTAGCGATTTTCGATTCTTCGAGGGCTTGACCGCGAGGTTCAGAGGGCGCTGCCCCAGGTGCCGTCGGTCGTCCGCCCGGGCAGGATGAGGAAGGACGCGCTCGCCGTGACGGTCGCGTACGTCATGAGGTCGTCGACCTCGTCGAGGCGGTGCTGGGTGCGCACGAACGTCTCGAGCTCGCGCTGGAAGCAGACGAAGAGCAGGCCGTCGTCGGCATCCGTTCCCCCCGCCGTCGCATTGCTGTACGCGTAGCCGCGCCGCAGCATGAGCGCGCTGTCGGTGAACGACGGGTGGGCGGCGCGCGCGTGCGATCGGGCGGGGACGAGGTAGTCGCCCTCGGGCGTCTTGGCGCGCAGGTCGACCGCGTCGGTCGCGCCACCGCCCGAGAGGGGGACGCCGTCCGCCCGCCGCCGTCCGACGATCGCGTCCTGCCGCTCCGCGGACTCGCCGCGGAATCGCGCCACATCGAGGCGCAGCCGACGCACGACCGCGATGGTCCCCCCGGCGGCGGGGCCGTCCGTGATCCACACGTTCGCGTCGAGTTCCGCGTCCGTGCGCGGCACCACGATCCCGTCGTGGTACCCCAGGGGGTTGCGCACGATCGTGCCCTCGCCGGCTCCGCGCACTCCGGTCTGCGACCAGCGTCGGACGGCGCCGGGGACCGCGTCGAGCAGCGCGGCGACGACCGCGTGCAGAACGCCGGCGTCGCTGCCGCAGACCGAGAGCAGCAGATCGCCGCCCGACAGCCCGGGATCCAGCGGCCCGTCCGAGGCGAACACGGGCAGCCCCGATGCGCCGGGCAGCTGCGGGTCGAGCATCGACACCCATCGCGGTCCGACGCCGACGGTGATGGTCAGGTCGCCGGGGCCGTCGGGAAGCACCGCCCCGTCGGCGCCGTCGGTGAGCCGGTCGACGGCGGACCCGAGGGCGTCGAGGGCCCCGCGCACCTCGGGGGCCCCCATCGGCGACGGGACGTCGGCGACGACGACGACCGTGTTCTTCTGCGGGGTCGCCGGGCGTGCGATTCCCGCCTGATGGATGCCGCGGGCGACGACGCGGCTCTGCGGAGAGGGGGATGCCGCGGGGTCGGGG
>NZ_QAJB01000418.1:575-23487 GCF_003061325.1 Microbacterium sp. HMWF026 | reverse complement strand
GCCGCGAACCGAGCCGCGGACACCACGCCAGGTGAGACTACGCACCTACGAAGAGGACGAGCCATGAGCCGCGACTTCATCGTCACGAAAGAACACCGCCGCTTCATCGAATTCGCCAACGCCGTCCGCAAGGAACGCACGATCGGCATCTGCCACGGCGATGCCGGCGTCGGCAAGACGCAATCCGGCCGCCGATACGCCCACTGGGACACCCTGGAACCCTTCATCACCGAGTGGGGACCGCGGAGCGAGACCGACACAGAGCATTACGCCACCGCGAACCGATCCCGGACCCTGTTCTACACGCCACCGGTCCTCCCCAAGCCGGCGCAGCTCGTCCATGAGATCGACCACCTGCAGACCAGGCTGGGCATCTGCATCGATGAGCACCTGCGCGCCACCGGCAAAGTTACGGGGACTCACGGCCGCTACAACATGGGCAAGCGGGTCGAGCTGCTCATCATCGACGAGGCCGAACGCCTCACGCCCACGGCCCTGGAAGTCCTCCGAGACCGGCACGACCGTGAGCACACCGCGATCATCCTGATCGGCATGCCCGGCATCGACCAACGATTCCGGCACTACCCCCAGCTCTACAGCCGCCTCGGGTTCTCCCACCGCTACCGCAACCTCGGCCGCGACGAACTCCTCTTCGTCCTCGAACGTCGCTGGAAGCGACTGGGCCGCACCCTCGACCCCGACGACTTCACCGACGCGCAAGCCATCGCCGCGATCGAACGCATCACTCGCGGCAACTTCCGCCTCCTCGAACGCCTCTTCCCCCAAATCGCACGAGTGCTCAAGATCAACGAACTCGAGACCATCACCGACGACGTCGTCGAAGCCGCCGCCAGCGTCCTCGTCATCGGATAGCCACCGCCAAACAACAACGCAAGAACACCGCCAAAGAGCGTCAACATTCACAAGTTCGGGAAGGGCTGCCATATGTGACCGCAAGGGGATCGCTTTGTGGGACGCCATCGAGCGTGCGCGCTTGCTGACGACTCAGGCAGAATCACGTGCCTCACCGACGATGTCGACCGTCCCATATAGCGTGTTCGTAAGAAATCCCGCTGACGGTTCCCTATATGGGACGACGAGGAGGGTCAGATGATCGTTGGCTACGCACGGGTGTCCACTATCGCCCAGGACGTCGAGACGCAGCGCCTCGCCCTGCTCGAGCTGGGTGTCGCCCCCGACCGGATCTACACCGACGAGGGGTTCACGGGTAAGAACCTCGAACGTTCAGGGCTGCGTGAAGCGATGGCCGCGGTGCGGGAGGGGGATACTCTCGTCGTCCCACGGCTGGACCGGTTCGCGCGGAATGCGGAAGAGACGCTCCGGCAGGTTCGTGAGCTCACCGAACGCGGCGTGATCTTTCAGATGGGGCGCACCACGTACGACCCTCGCGACCCGTGGTCGAAGCTGTTTCTCACTTTCCTCGCTGGCATGGCTGAGGCGGAGGGCGGATGGATCAGTCTCCGGACCCAGGAGGCGATGGCGCGCCCCGCGGTCCGGGCGAAGTTGAAAGGCCGGCAGCCGAGCTTGTCGCCCGAGGAGGATGCGGCGATCGCCAGGCACTTCGCGGACAACGAGATGACTCCGGCAGAGATCGCCACGCTATTCAACACGTCGCGCAGCAGCGTCTACCGCGCGGCCGGCAGGCATCAGAAGCGGATGGAGGCGCGTCGTGGCTGAGGGGGGTTCGACTAGTTGCCCTTGACCTCATCACCAACCGGGCCGCGGCGCTGCACGCCACGGACTACGGCACACCCACCGGCATCGCGAGGTACCCGCCGTCGACGGCGAACTGCGAGCCGCTCGTGAAGGCGGCCGCGTCGGAACCGAGCCACGCGACCATCTCGGCGATGTCGTGCGGCGTGCCGAGTCGGCCGATCGGGTGCTTCGTCAGCAGCGCGTCCTTGAAGCCGGGGTAGGTCTCCTCCGACATGCGCACACCCGCCGAGGTCGAACAGGCGTATTACGCTGATCAGGAATCAGCCAATCCGACACCTGTCGGACAAGGCTCCCGATAGGAACGAAAGTCAGGCCGATTCAGACTGCCCGCCCACCGGGCAGGCATCGACCGCGACAGCAACCGCCTCGTCTGGTGGATCGACCTCGACGACGGCACCCGCACCATCCTGCTCAAGGGAGCGAGCCGCTGATCGGCTGACCGGGGGACCCCTTGGGTGCGAGGAGTTCCCCGGTCGCAACCGACCGCTCGCAACCGTTCAGGAGCAGGATGCAACCCTCGACAGTGTTCACCATCGGTCACTCCACACACCCGATCGAGGAGTTCATAGCGCTGCTCGAAAACAACGGCGTGCAACAACTCATCGATGTGCGGACGGTTCCCGGCTCCCGACATAACCCGCAATTCGGCGCGCAGGCGCTTGAGGAAAACCTGACGGACGCAGGCCTGCACTATGCGCGGATGAAAGAACTCGGCGGTCTCCGCCACACCCCAGTGAATGTGGAGAGCATCAACGGTGCCTGGCGCAACAAAAGCTTCCGAAGCTACGCCGACTACATGCAAACCGAGCCCTTCGCGCGTGGAATAGACCGTCTAATCGATCGAGCAAAAGAGAAGACTGTGGCGATCATGTGCGCGGAAGCGGTCCCGTGGCGCTGCCACCGGTCTCTCATCGCGGATGCGCTGCTCGTTCGCCACATTTCTGTGAAGGACATCATGAGCGCCACCTCCACCAAACCCCACACACTCACGTCGTTCGCGTCGGTGGACGGGCAGCGGGTCTGGTACCCGCCCACTAACCTGGAAGGGCAACCGTAGGCATAGCGAGCCTCTCGCCGATGTGACCGAGTTGTCATTCCGAGAATGGATGTCGTCCACCATGGGCACACTGCACTACGGCGGGTCGGAAGCGCCGATCGTCAGCACCCCGGCGACGGACAAGGCGGTGGACGCGGAGGGCAAGGCCTGGCAGGTCGGCAACGCGCTCATTCAACGCCCCGGCACGGGCGAGGACATCGCGTACACGGCGCTCTACCTGGCCTCCGACGAGTCCTCTTGGGTGACCGGACAGAACTACAGCGTCGACGGCGGCGCGACCGCCGGGTGGCGGAACGACAGCGAGACGGACCGACTGGCCGCGAAGAACGGTTGACACGCGGGTCGCGGCGCGACCGGTGACGGACGGGAGGCACGGTGCCAGCTGACACCGTGCCTCCCGTCCGTCGTGGCCACCTCGTCTAAATCGCGAGGTACCCGCCGTCGACGGCGAACTGCGAGCCGGTCGCGAAGGCGGCCGCGTCCGAACCGAGCCACGCGACCATCTCGGCGATGTCGTGCGGCGTGCCGAGTCGGCCGATCGGGTGCTTCGTCAGCAGCGCGTCCTTGAAGCCGGGGTAGGTCTCCTCCAGCGCGTCTATCATTGGCGTCTGGATCACCCCGGGCAGCACTGCGTTCACGCGGATGCCTTTGTCGGAGTACTCCACCGCGGCGGCTCGGGTGAGGCCGATGACGCCGTGCTTCGACGCGACGTAGGCGGACTGGTGGGCGATGGCGGCCTGCCCGAGGGACGAGGCGGTGTTGATGATGGATCCGCCGCCCTGCGCTAGCATCTGCGGGATCTCGGCCTTCATGCTGATGAACACTCCGGTGAGGTTGACGGCGATCACCTTGTCGAACTGCTCCACCGTAACGTCGGCGAGGTCGGGGCCGGTGACCTCGATGCCGGCGTTGTTGTGCGCGATGTCGAGTCGGCCGTAGCGGTCCACCGTGGCCTGGACCAGGTGCTGCATCGACGCGAGGTCGGTCACGTCCGCCCGGACGAACGTCACGGCGTCTCCGCCGTCGATGTACTCGAGCGTCCCGTTGCCGGCATTCTCGGACAGGTCGGCGACGACGACCCGTGCGCCGTGGTCGACGAGGACCTTCGCGGTCTCGCGCCCGATCCCTCCGCCACCACCGGTGACGAGTGCGACCTTGCCATCGAGCGAGTTTGACATTGTGTGCTTCTTTCTCTCGGGGAGCGGCGTCGGTCGGCGTCGCTCGTTCAGTGCGGGAGCTGCGACGCGGTGTCGGCTGTGAGCCGGCGGACGTCGCTATCCAAGGTGGGGCGGTCGATGCCGAAGAAGGCGAATGAGATCGTTCCCATGAACGCGAGCCTAGTGTCCGGTAGGCGACGAGAGGGCGGTTCACTACGGCCCGTTCCTGCCCCACGTGGGCAGCGCGACGACCTCTTTCATGAACAGGATCGAGCGCGAGCTCGAGGGATCGGGCCGGTACAGGCACTGGGACGTGACGGTTGAAAGTGTGTTCATTGCAGAGGACGAATCGGACTGCGAGGTTCGCGCGACACGATAACTGGCGCGACACTGACGGTGCCCCCGAGCCGACGGGACTGCTGCACGGATAGGTGACACCTGATCTGTGGTGCTGGTTGGTGCCGCTGGGAGGATGTCATCATGCCCAAGCCCTATCCTCGTGAGTTCCGCGACGATGTCGTGCGCGTGGCTCGCGGTCGTGAAGATGGTGTGACGATCAAGCAGATCGCGACCGACTTCGGGGTCAGAAGGGCCTTTCCGAACAGCAACAATAGGAGCGCGCCGACTGTGAGGACGATCGAGGGCAGTTGGGTCCGCGACCCTGCTTGGTCCATTGCCGCCGTGCGGGACGTGGACGAGCCGACCGAGAAACTGCCCTGCGCGCCGGCGTCCCCGGTACGCCTGTCATAGATGGGGGACGCGAGCGTGTGGTGTGCGTTGTACCCTCCGGGGGTGGGTAGACGCGGCGACCCGAGAACATCTGAAGGAGTGACGGCATATGAGGCATGTGACTTTGCCGGGCGGAGAAGTCGTTCCTTCGATGGGTCAAGGCACCTGGAAGATGGGCGAGCGTGCTGAGCGACGATCCGACGAGATCGCCGCGTTGATCGCCGGTGTCGAGCTGGGCATGACGCTCGTTGATACTGCCGAGATGTACGGCGACGGCGCGGCGGAAACGCTGATCTGCGAAGCGCTAGGCGACCGGCGCGACCAGTTGTTCCTCGTCAGCAAGGCGTATCCGCAGAACGCCTCGCGCGCACGCCTTTCACGCGCATGCGAGGCGAGCTTGGGACGTCTCGGCACCGACCGGCTCGACCTCTACCTGCTCCACTGGCGGGGATCGGTGCCGCTCGCTGAGACGATAGAAGCGATGGAGGCGCTGAAATCGGCCGGGAAGATTCGGTATTGGGGTGTCAGCAACCTCGATACTGACGACATGGACGAGCTTGTTTCTGCCGGCGGGGATGGCTGCGTGACCGATCAGGTTCTCTACAATCTCGTCCGTCGAGGCCCTGAGTTGGAATTGTTGCCGTGGCTCGTCGCTCATGAAATGCCTGTCATGGCGTATAGTCCCGTCGAGCAGGGACGACTCTCAAACCATCCCTCCCTTGTGAAGATCGCAGCCAAGGTCGGTGCTACCCCTGCGCAGGTCGCACTTTCCTGGACGTTGCGGCACGATGGCCTCATCGCCATCCCGAAGGCGAGTTCGATCGCACATGTGCGGGAGAACCGGGCAGCCGCAGATATCGTCCTCTCCGACGCCGACCTTGCGACACTCGACGCGGCATTTCCTCGGCCACGCGACCGTCGCCCGCTCGAGATGCTCTAGCTCAAATGGCGGTTTTCTCTCAAGGGAACCGAACGTGAGACGGATCGGCTCGAGGCGTTCAACGACGCGGTGCTTGCGATCGCGATCACACTTCCTGTGGTGGAACTGCACGCACCGAGGCCTGAGGATGGCGACCTCGCCGCGGCCTACCTGAAGCTGGCACCGGACTACGCCGCCTACGTCCTCAGCGTGATCCTCATCGGCCTCTATTGGGCCCACAGCCATTTCAGCGGCAAGCTGCTAGAGAAGACCGACCACGGCTACAACCTGCTGACCATCGGCTTCTTGGCTGCGGTCAGTATCACTCCATTTCCCGCGCGCCCGTTGGTCGAACATTTCGGTGGAGATGCGGACAGCACAACCGCCGCCCTCTGGTACCTGGGCATAGCAGCGGCACCGGCGACCTGGTGGCTTCTTCGGTGAGTGCACGCCACCGCCAAAGGTCTACCCGATCAAAGGCTGACCGAGGCTTATCCTCGCCGCCTCACCATCAAATATGGTCTTACCGCCGCTGCCTACTGGGCGGCGTCCGGAGTGGCGTTCTGGAATTGGCGTGGCGGATTGATCGCGGCGGGGATTGTAACGTTGGGCTACGTCATTCCCCCCGCAAAGCCCGTGTACAGACCCGGTATGGAACCGGGACACGATCAGATGGCTCGTTGACTGAAGGAGCGGATGGTACCTCGGAGCTGCTCGTTCCTTGCGAGTGAATAGCGACCTACCGTCGTCCGACGTTTTCGGGCTTGCTTTGCTCGCCGATCGCCAGATCGGCTAGAACACGCGCACCAGGCCGCAATTCGGGCACCGCCAGACCGGGGGAGTCGGCGGGTTCCACGACGGTTGCAGCTGCACCAGGCAGCGCTCACAGGTAGGGGAGAAGCCTGGCCATTCGTCGTCATCCATGACGCCAGGCAACCGGGATGCCGGCGGCGCCGCAGAAACCGTCCACAGGGACGTTCAGCGCCTTCCAGGAGAGGCCGGCGTGACCGCCGAGGCCCATACCCATGCCTTCATCTCCGTCTCGCCCACGCGGAACCTGATCGCGCAGGCATCCGCTGTCCACCGGCAGACCTCCGCGTCGACGAGCGCCGGCGTCGCGCCGAAGCGCACCCACGCCTTCGCCGGCTTCGGCCGCGGGTCGATAGTCACCGGTTCTACGTCTAACCGCAGCTCAGCGCTCGAGAGCGACTGCAGGGGGCCGGCCTCCGCAGCGATCCGCTCCAGTATCCGGGTATCCATCCTGCGATCGACCGCCGACGCGTATCGCTTCGATGTACCCACTGCCGATCCTCCTTGCGGACCGCCAGGTTATCGATTTTAGAACAGATGTTCTATTCCGTGTGCTCGTCCGCCAGGTCGTCCGAGGCGTCAGCCTCGGCTTGAATCTGCTCAACCTCGGCCCGCAGCCGGCTCAGCATCTCCTTGCTGTGATCCGCGAGTGCGGCATCCCAGGCATCGACGGCGCTGGTCGGGTGTCGACTGTGGCTCTTTTGATCCGAGAAACCCCATGCCCTGAGACTGGGGGAGAGGGTTCCGCGCAGCGGGACCCGGGCACTATCCCGGCTCGATCGCTACACGTCAACTCAAGGGCGAGCCCCTTGACATGTCGTTCGGCGGGGGCGTTTGCTGTCTCGCGGAGGGCCGGCGTTGTCGAGGCCCCGTCAAAGAAGCATCGAGCAATACATCTGATGGGAGTGGACATGAAGGCAGTGGTGTACGAGGGGCCCCGTCAGGTCAGCACGAAGGACGTCCCGGACGCGAAGATCGAGCGCCCTACCGATGTCCTGGTCAGGGTGACGACGACGAACATCTGCGGCTCGGATCTGCACATGTACGAGGGGCGGACGTCCTTCGAGGTAGGCCGGACGTTCGGTCACGAGAACATGGGGGAGGTCATCGAAGTCGGCAGCGGCGTGGAGAAGGTCAGGGTCGGAGACCGGGTTGTGCTCCCGTTCAACATCTCGTGCGGCTTCTGTAAGAACTGCGAACGCGGCCTGACCAACTACTGTCTCACCACCCAGCCCGAACCATCCTTGGCCGGAGCGGCCTATGGGTTCGCCGACATGGGTCCCTACGGCGGTGGCCAGGCGGAGCTGCTCCGCGTGCCTTTCGGTGACCACAACGCGCTGCGCCTGGGCGAGGATGCGGAGGAGAAGGAGAACGATTACGTCATGCTCTCTGACATCTTCCCCACCGGCTACCACGCCACCGAGATGGCCGGCGTGATACCCGGCGACAGCGTTGTGATCGCCGGGGCGGGCCCGGTCGGGCTGATGGCTGCCCTGTCCGCGATGATCAAGGGTGCCGCGAAGGTGATGGTGGTCGATCGTCACCCTGACCGGCTCGCGTTGGCCGAGCAGATCGGTGCGATTGCCATCGACGACTCCAAGGTCGACCCCGTGCAGGCTGTGCTGGACGAGACGATGGGGCTCGGAGCTGACCGTGGTTGCGAATGCGTGGGCTACCAGGCCCACGATCCCCAGGGCAACGAGGACACCGCCGCCACGCTGAACATGCTCATCAACGCGGTCCGCTTTACCGGAGGAATCGGCACCGTTGGCGTGTTCATCCCCCAGGACCCGGGGGCCAAGGGCGAATTGGCCAAACAGGGCAAGGCAGCCATCGACTACGGCACACATTGGTTCAAGGGTCAGACCATGGGAAGCGGTCAGGCCCCGGTCAAGCGGTACAACCGCCGACTGCGAGACTTGATCGCGGCCGGCAAGGCGACCCCTTCGTGGATCGTCTCCCACGAAATCTCGCTGGACCAAGCCGCCGATGCCTATAAGAACTTCGACGCCCGGTCCAAGGGTTGGACCAAGGTCCTCATCAAGCCCGGCATGTCAAACGGAAAGAAGGAAAACTGAGATGGCAGCAGATCTCCAGGGCAAGAGGGTCGCGATCCTCGCCGCCGACGGAGTCGAACGCGTTGAGCTCGAGCAACCCCGCGAAGCACTGGAACGGGCCGGCGCTCAGACCGAGGTCCTCTCGATCCACGACGGCGAGATCAAGGCCCGTGAGAACGACCTGGATGAAGCGGGCACGTTCACCGTCGACGGGTTGGTCGCCAATGCCTCGGTGGGCGACTACGACGCCCTGCTGCTTCCCGGCGGCACGGTGAACCCCGACCAGCTCCGGGTCGACAAGGACGCCGTCTCCTTCGTCCGCGACTTCGTGGAGAGTGGCAAGCCCGTGGCGGCGATCTGTCACGGGCCGTGGACGATGATCGAGGCTGGCGTGGTCGGAGGTCGCACCTTGACGTCCTTCCCGAGCATCCGCACAGACCTGCGCAACGCCGGTGCTGACGTCGTCGACCAGGACGTCGTGGTCGACGGGAATCTGATCACCAGCCGCTCACCCGAGGACCTGCCTGCGTTCTGCGACACGATCGTGGCGAAATTTGCGAGCAACTCGACCCAGGAGGAGGTGACGTCATGAGCGTGACAAAGGGACTGCTTGTCAGGCTGGAGGCCCTGCCCGGCAAGGAAGACGAGGTCCAAGAATTTCTCGGCATCGGGCGAGGACTCGTCGAGGAGGAACCGGCCACCATAGCGTGGTTCGCGATTCGTCTCGGCCCCTCTTCCTTCGGGATCTTCGACGTGTTCCCCGATGACGCCGGCCGCGACGCGCACCTGTCCGGCGCAGTAGCGACCGCTCTCGGCGAGCAGACCGGCACACTGTTCAGCGAACCGACGATCGAGAAGCTCGACGTCCTGGGCTCCAAACTCCCCGCCTGACACGACAGCCCGGGAGTATTGGCACAGAAAGGAGGGGTCGCTGCGCGCGGTGACTTCGGGCTTACACAGCCCGCTGACGTCGTGGCAGCGGCCCCTTCTTTTGCGGCCTATCGCTAATCAGCAACAGATCGGGGAACCGCGATGACAGGAACTGACGACGGCGTTGCCACGACGCGTGCACCCGAGGTAGCAGTGATCGGGGGCGGGATCGTCGGTCTGTCGACGGCGTACGCGCTGCGGGAGCAGGGCGTGCCGGTGCGCTTGTACGAGGCTGGTCTGCCCGGGACGGGTCAGTCCGCAGGCGAGTCGCGGATCTTCCGGCATGCCCACGACGACCCGCGACTCGTCGCTTTCGCGCGCGAAAGCCGCGGCGTATGGGATGAGTGGGCCGAACACTTCGATGTCGAGCTGGTCTCATCAGACGGTGTCCTGGCGATCGGAGACAGCGCCCTGGCGCGGCTGCGGGTGCTCGACGAGGTCGGCGGCGTGGAAGCTCACGAGATCGACGCGGCCGAGGTCGCCCGGCGGATGCCGCTGCTCGCTGGGTACTCGGGGCCAGCGGTGCTCGACGAGTCAGGCGGCGCGATCCGCACCCGCGCCGCAATCACGGCACTCACGGGTGCCCTTGCAGATGCGGTCACCACCGGTGAGGTCATCTCCATCGATCCCCGCGCCGATGGAACGGTCGAGGTGCGCAGCGTCACCGACCGGTCTATCTACTCCAAGGTGGTCGTGTGCGCCGGCCGCGAAACCGCCCGCCTGGCACGCAGCGTCGGCCTGTCGCTGCCGGTTCGCCTCGCCGCACACGTCAGGCTGACCTTCGACGTGAAAGCCGCCGCCCCGGCACGAGTCGCGTGCCTGCAGGACAGTAGCGGCGTCTTCGGCGAGGTCGGCGTCTACGCGACGCCGCTACCGGGTAATAGCAGCTATTCGGTTGGACTCAGCGACACCGTCGGCGTCCGCGACGACGGAACTTTCATCGACCCGGCGGCGATTCGATCGCTGGACGAACGCGCACGCGAGTACGTGACACGGGCGCTGCCCGGTCTTCACCCTGAGCCGCGCGACTTCCTTCACTGCTGGGTGACCGACCTCCCGTGGGGTGAGGACGGCGTGGCCGTGTGGGAGGCGGGCCCTGTCTTTTTTGTGGCCGGTCACAATTTGTTCAAGCAGGCACCTGCGCTGGGTCGCGCTCTTGCCCGGGCTGCGACCGGCGGCGGTCTCCGCGCCGAGCTCACGCCCGAAGCGCGCCTCGGCGAGGCCCAGAGCTAGGGCGTGTCTCTCTATCGCGGGGGGATCCGCGCTTCTGGCCGGCAAACTGTTTAGCGAACCCACGATCGAGGAGTTGGACGTCCTGGCCTCTAAGCTCCCCGCCCGAGACTACGATCTCGTCACTCGTCAGGATGGGGTTACGTTGATGGCTGCGTGCGGTGCGGCGGTGAGGTAGCCGGCGGAAGCACCGACGCCTTTGTTCGCGACGTGCTCGGGCGTGTTAGCTGCAACCACGGTCCCGCCAGCGTCGCCCGCACCGGGCCCTAGATCGATCACGTGGTCGGCCACTGCGATGACACGCATATCGAGCTCTGCCGCGACGACGCCAGTATTACCCGCCTTGACGAGCGTCTGCAGATGCGCGACCAGACGATCCGTGTCGGCGCAGTGGAGCCCGGAGGTCGGCTCGTCCAAGACGTACAGCGTGTCTCGGCGCTGCGCCCGCTGCAACTCGGTCGCGAGCTTGACACGCTGCGCTTCACCCCCGGAAAGCGGCTCATCCCAATCGGGGGTGTAGGGGTTGGGGTCTGAAGCCGCCGGTCTCGAGCAGGCTTCGGGCGATGTAGTTGGTCAGGTTGCGGAACCCGAGTGCGGAGCCGCGTAGGTGTTCGAGCCGTCCGTTGAGCCCCTCGGTCGGCCCGTTGCTAGTGCCGGGTCGTTCGAAGTAGGCGAGCACGTCAGCGGCTCGCTTCTCCAGGGTCCGGCCCAGGGTGGTGAGCTCGGTGAGCACCTTAGGGACGCCGGCGCTGAGGTCGGTGATCAGCTTCTCCATGAGCTCGCGGCCACGTTGCCGGTCCTCGTGGCGATAGGCGGCGGTCATGCGCTGGTAAACACCCCAGGTCGCCTCGGCCTCGACGTGAGCGTCACCAACGAACAGCGCGCGTAGCCTGTCGCTCTGCTTGTTGGTGAGCAGGTCCGCGCCGGTGTGTAGCGTGCGCCGCGACTTGTAGAGCGGGTCGTCCCTGAACCCACGGTGCCCGTGGAGCGCGAGTTGGACCCGGCGCCGACACCTGTCGAGGGCGTCACCGGCCAGGCGCACGACGTGGAAGGGATCCATCACCGTGACCGCGTCCGGGATCTCCTCTGCAGCGGCGGTCTTGAACCCGATGGAGCCGTCCATCGTGACCACCTCGACCGCTCACGGAAGGCGTCGTCGCGGTCGGCGAGCCAGGTCTTGAACGCCGCCTTCGACCGGCCCTCGACCATGTCGAGCAGCCTTGCTGGGCCGGCGCCATCGCGGACTGGGGTGAGGTCGATGATCACGGTAACGTACTTGTCGCCAAGCCTGGTATGGCGCCAGACGTGCTCATCGACGCCGATGACGTTCACGCCCTCAAACCGCGTGGGTCGTTGATCAGCAGTCGCTTGCCTTCAGCCAAGACCGCGCCGTTGGGGCGGTGTCCCACGCGACCCCGAGTCCCTCGGCGACACGGGCGACGGTGAGGTGTGCGACCACGATCCCCTCCAGCGCACACCGCAGCCCGGTGCGCGAGAGCTTCGCGCGTGGTTCCGCCGCGGCGCTGGTGTCTTGGCGCCACACGTGTCCGCAGTCGGCACAGCGGTAGCGGCGCACTACAACTTCCAGCACGGTCGGTCGCCAGCCCTGCGGCTCGTGGGCCAACCGCCGGATCACGGTGTCACGAGCAGCGCCTTCGCTGCCGCACCGTCGGCACCACTGATCTGGTTCCATCACGCGGCACGCGGACCGCACGATCCGGTTCAAGTCGTTGTCCGGTCACGCTCAGACCGAGGCCGTCGAGTCGAGCGAAGGCGGTCAGGTCAGGTCAGGGCGGCCGAAGCCGGCCGGCGGGGTAGCGTCGGTCACGTCGAGGTCTTTCGGATGGATGGCGTAGGAACCTCCGTCGTCGGGAGACCTCCACGTCTATCTGCGGACCAACGCGTCCCGGCCGACCTACACCGTCGTCTCAGAAGACCCCCGAAACGTCTTCGACGACGACGGGACCGGCGAGGAGGAGGGCGCGGTGAGCTAAAGGAATGGAGCTTGCTCGGCTTCGGCGCCGCCGCAAGCTCCGGTGAAACGGTCGGTACTGGTCGGTCGTCGTCGGTCACCACCGGATGGCGGTGTCCCCCACGCTCGGCGTTTGCGCAGGTCAGCGGCTCGTTTGCCCAGTGGGCGCATCAAGCGATAGACGCAAAGCCGACGTGATGAGGTCGTCGGTTCGATTCCCACGGGGGGCTCCGGCGAACAGCCCCTGACCTGCGGAAACGCAGGTCAGGGGCTGTTCGGTTCTGGTGGTCGCGCGATGCGCTGGACTCACGGCTCTGCCCGACACCGACGTCGCTCTCCTCTGCGACGGACCCCTCGCGGCCGGCATCCTGTCCGTGTGTCGATAGGCCTCGCACCGCTCGGCAACGCAGCGTGGCGTTGCGTCGCGACCTGGCTACGGCTCGGAGGGGCGCGATCGTCTCGTGCGTTGGCGGACTACGGGAGCTTGGACGCGTGGACGTCGGCCGCCATGATCTCGGTGCTGCGCCGAGGAGGTGCTGGTTGGCCGTCAGGTCCGAGCCGTGACCGTCTACGTCGACGACGCACGCATCCAGCCCCGTGCCGGCCGGGGGCCGGGTTCGGTGCGGGTCGGTCTCAGAAGGCGCTGGCGGCGGCTTCGGCGACGGCCTGGTCTTGGACGCCGGTTCCTCCGCTGACGCCGACGGCGCCGACGACCTGGCCGTCGCGCTCGAGCGGGATGCCACCGGCGAAGATCATCACCCGACCGTCGTTGGAGGCGTTGATGCCGTAAAACTGCTCACCGGGTTGGGCGAGGTCGCCGAGGTCTTTGGTGGCTGTGTCGAACGCTCGGGCCGTGAAAGCTTTGTTGATCGAGATGTCGATGCTGCCCAGCCACGCTCCGTCCATCCGTACGTGAGCGACGAGATTGCCGCCGGCATCGACGACGGCGATGTTACTGGGCTGACCCTGCGTGCTGGATTCAGCTTCTGCTGCCGCGATGACACGTTTGGCGTCGTCCAACGACAATGTAGGAATAGATGGCATCAATTGCTCCTTCGAGTGTGGCGTGCGCTTTGTGGCTCGAGCCGCTCCAGAGCCGCCCGTTGGTTTGCCTGTTGAGTTTGTGACCGACAGCGCTCGTGTTGTGTTCGCGTTGCGGACGTGCGTGGGCGGACTACGGGAGCTTGGACGCGAGGACGTCGGCCGCCATGATCTCGGGTGCTGCGCTGAGGAGGTGCTGATTGTCCGTCAGGGCTGCGACGATGGCGCCGTTGGCGTGGGCGTCGCGAGCGGCCTCGTCGGGGAATGCATCGAAGATCCAGAAGGTGTCGGCGTGGGTCCTGACCGCGAACCAGACAATCGTTCCTACCTCTTCGTTGGCGAGTGCGACAGCGCTGGCGAGCAGATCGGCGAGCGCGTCGTGCTGTCCATCGGCCGCGACGATCTTGGCGACGAAGGCATACGGAAGTGATGCGGGTGTGGACATGAGGGACTCTCCTTGAAATCGGGGTTCTTCGTAGGACGAGTTCAGCGTATGACGAGCGAGGGCCGGTAGGGAATGGCGTATACGGCAGTATTGCTATTGTTTACGTCATGCGTATCGGACTGATCGCGATCGACGGCTGCTTCGGTTCGGCTATCGCGTCGATCATCGACATCGTGCGGGTGGCCGACGGAGCTCGCGGCGATGTCGACCCGCGGATCGACCCGATCGAACTCGCCATCCTCGGACCGAAACGGCGAGTGACCACGACGGCATCGATGACCCTGTCGGTGGACCACCCGCTGTCGGAGTCCGGAGAGTTCGACGTGGTCGTCGTCCCTGCGCTTGGAACCCTCACGGCCGCCGCTACCAACGACGCCCTCCAGAGCCGAGATGCTCGTTCGGTCATCGCCTCGCTCGGGCGCCTCGACGAGGCGACCACCCGGATCGCCGCGGCGTGCACCGGCGTGTTCGCTGTCGCCGAGACCGGACGGATGCATCATCGGCGGGCCACGACCAGCTGGTTCCTGGGGCCGGAGTTCCTGAAGCGCTATCCGACCGTCGCCCTCGATCTCGACACCATGGTCGTGGCCGACGGGAACCTCGTCACCGCCGGCGCCGCCTTCGCCCACATCGACCTCGCGCTCTCACTCGTGCGATCGATCAGCCCCGACCTGGCCCAACATGTCGCCAAGCTTCTCCTCATCGACGAGCGCCCGTCGCAGGCGGCCTTCGTCGCCTACGAACATCTCCGGCACGAGGACCCGATCGTCGTCGAGTTCGAACGCTTCGTGCGCGCCCGCCTGGACGAACCGTTCAACGTCGCCGTCGTCGCGCAGTCGCTCGGCACCAGCCGGCGCACCCTCGAACGACGAGTCCGTGCGGCGCTCAACCTCACTCCGCTCGGCTTCGTCCAACGGCTTCGCATCGAACGAGCTCGGCACCTTTCAGCAACCACGGACCTCACCTCCGCCGAGATCGCGCTACGGGTCGGCTACGCGAACGTCGAGACTCTGCGCTCCCTCCTGCGTAGGGAGCGACGCCGTTCCTGACCTATCGCCATGCCTGTAGCCGGTGTGCTAGTGCTCGACTGGAACCACCTCTCAGCACGTCGCGTCGACGCTCCCGCGTCGCCCGTGGACGACCCACCTCGACACGCCCGCAGCACAGGCCATGTGACGTGTCCCGGCTTCGCGGACGGTCGGGGTTGGGTGGCTGTGATGTCGCTGCGTTCTCGTCGAAAGGATCGGCAGACCCGATCAGAGCCGATTGGGATAAGACGCGAAGGCGGTCAGGTCAGGGCGGCCGAAGCCGATCCTCGGGAAACCTCTGCTTGACCACACTACGAATTTCGGTCCCGCGTCTCAGGACAGCGTGTCGACGGATTCACAGGTACCCGGAGTGAACGCCCGTCACGAGACCAGAGGAGTCCGCTTGGGCCCTTCGCGCGGTGGAGCGAAGCGAACGACGACGCGCCCACAAGCCGGTCCCTCGCCGTGTACGCCTACCGCGATTGACCGCGAGCGATCCGGCTGGCTTCGGGATGCACGTATACCTCGCACGATGAAGATGTACGCATAGGTGCGCTATCTTCAACATCCTCGGACAGCTCGGAACAGAACTGTTGGAATCCTCTAATCCACGACGAGGCACCGGAAACGAACGATTCCGCTACAACTGTCCGAACCGGCGCTCCGCCAGAGCGCGAAGCGGCGTGTCTTGTGCCGGAACCCAGTCCCGGATTCCACGTGCCGCCACTACTCCAGCTGGTCGAGTTTCGCCACGTTCTCCTCATGGGTCACCTCCCGGCGGGACTGTTCGGGCCGTGGCAGACCGTGTGGAACTGGCATCACCGCATGGCCACGGAAGGCACGTGGGTCGCGGTGCTCGCGGCGCTGACCGCCGTCGCGGACGAGGCGGGGCTGGTGGATTGGTCGCTGTCGGTGGATTCCACCGATCGCTCTTGCGCATCAGCACGCGACGAACACGAAGCGCCTGACAGGGGGCCGGATCGAATCACACGAATCGGGACGTCGAGCCGCCTGGCCAGGCGGTCGGCCGCTCCCGCGGCGGCCTGTCGACGACGATCCACTAGCTCGTCGATGGCAACGGCCTCCCGCTGGTCGCGTTGCTGACAGCGGGGCAGGCCGGCGACTCGCCGATGTTCCTGCCGCTGATGGGGCACCGACCTGTCGCTCGTCTCGTCGGCCACCCCCGCACCCGACCCGACGCGGTCCGGGGCGATAAGGCGTACGTATCCCGCGCGATGCCGCGGGCACCTGCGCGCCCGCGGCATCAAGGCCGCGATCCCCGAACCGTCCGACCAGCAAGGCCACCGCAAGCGCTGCCGGTCGCGCGGCGGACGATCCGTCAGGTTCGATGTCGCCGACTACAAGGGCCGTAACGTCATCGAACGCTGCTACCGCCACCTCAAGTAATGGCGTGGACTCGCCACCCGCTACGACAAGCATGCGATCGTCTATCGCGCTGCAGTGATCTCAACGCCGTCATCGCCTGGACCCGGCGTCTGTCAGACACGCCCTAGGTCGTCAGACGATGGCTGCGCGGAGTTCCGCGGCGGCAGCACCGACATCGGGAGCGCCGTAGATCGCGCCTCCCGCCACAGCCACCTGCGCACCAGATTCCTGCACCGAAGCGATCGTCGAGCTATTGATGCCGCCTGCGACTGAGAACGGCACGCCCGAAGCTTTGCCGTCCTCGAGCAGGGTGGCAAAGGTGAAGCCCTCTTCGGCCTGCTCGTCGAGGCCTGCGTGCATTTCGACGAACTCTGCTCCAAGTGCAACGACCTCTTTCGCACGCTGCGCCTTGTCGCTGACGCCGATGAGATCGACGACAACGCCCTTACCGTGCTTCTTCGCCGCCTTCACGGCACCGGCGATCGTGCTGTCACCGGCACTACCGAGGACCGTCACGAGATCGGCACCCGCAGTGAAGGCAATGTCAGCCTCGAGCTCGCCGGCATCCATCGTCTTGAGGTCGGCGAAGACGACCTTGTCGGGGTGGGCCTTCTTGATCGCGGTGATCGCCGAAAGGCCAGCACTCTTGATAAGCGGGGTACCGAGCTCGAGGATGTCGACGTGCGGCGCGGCGGCAGCAGCGAGTTCGAGGGCGGCCTCGGTGGAGAGGGTGTCCATGGCAAACTGCAGTTTCATTTGGATTCCTTTCGTGCAGTGGTTTGAGTCATTCGAGATTTGCGTGGCGAGGCCAGAGCTCATCAGCGGTCAAGCCGGAGCGGCGCCAGAGTGTGTGGAAAAGCGCGTCGCCGAGGACAACGACCAATTGCTCGAAGAGACTGCCCGCATACTGCTCAGATGCCGCTCCAGAGCGATCAAGCTTGTCTGCTGCCGGCACGACTACCGTGACGGCTGCCAGCGTTGCGAGCGGAGAGTCGGGGACTGTTGTAATAGCCGCCACCCGGGCGCCAGCATCGACGGCAGTCTGTGCCGCGCGCACGATGCCGCCCGTCGTTCCGGAACCGCTGGCAGCGAGGAGCAAGTCACCTGGTTCGATCGCAGGAGCGGTGACCTCCCCGACGACGTGGACGGCTAGACCAAGATGCATGAGTCGCATCGCGGTCATTCGCAGCGCGAGCCCCGATCGGCCTGCACCCAGCACGAAGACTCGCGGAGCAGCGCCGACGATATCCGCGAGCTCCGCCAATCCCGCCCGGTCGCGAGCGATCAGTCTGTCTGTGGCGAGTTCGAGTTCGCGGGCGATGCGGCTGAGCGAGTTACCCACACCGGTTTCGAGGACATCCATCGCCCTATCATCACGGCCGTCAGCCACGTTGGCTCCCCCGCAAAGGAGCAGGTCCACCTACCCGTAGGCATGGGCCTACCTGAGTGGATAGGTTGTCACCGTGGACTTTACCGAACTGTCGTCGCCCGCGTCACGTCAGCATGTCGCCGACCACGCCCGAATCGTCGCCGAGCATGCTGACCGGCAGGCGATCACGCTTGAATCTATGCTCGCGCTTCTGCGATCGCCCCGCCTCGATGACCGCGCAGCACGCAACATGGCGATCGAGGCGGCAACGAGCGCCTTAATCGGGCTGCGCGCTGTTACCGATCAGGAACGCAGCAGCATCCTCGAACCCGTCGTCGGTGCGTTCGCCCGACTGCAGAGCGACCTCCTCCCACTCGTCCGGTTCGGCGATCTCGACGTGCAGTTCGTTGAGCCGCCCGCGACCGGTCGGGCACTCCCAGGAGAGGTCGCGCACGCGGCGCGCGCCATCGTCCGCAGCTCGGTGCTCGCACTCGCGGATCGCAGCCAGGCTCGGCGGGTGCGCATCCAGTGGGACTGCGACGGCCTAAATCTCCTGATCAGCATCCGAGATGACGGGGCCGGCGAACTTTCCGCACACGACGACTCGATCCGCCCAATCGTCGAACGCGTCACAGCCCTCGACGGCGCGATTGCGGTCTCCTCAACACCCGGCTGGGGGTCCTCAGTCGACATCCGGCTTCCCCTCGATCCGCCGGCGGAACCCGGGCCACTTCCGGAATTCTCACAACTCTCCATACGCGAACGAGATGTGTTACGGCTTCTCGTATCGGGAGCGCGCAATGCCGAAATCGCGGAAGAGCTCCTCATCTCCGTCAACACGGTGAAGTTCCATGTGTCGAACCTTCTCCGGAAGATCGGCGCGCGCAATCGGGCGCAGCTTATTGCAACGTCGAGATGATTCCCACCAGCGGTCACCCGTGGTCTAACCCGACACCGATCGGAGCGAAAACGACGACACACAGCAAAGCTGCTCACAGGTCAGTACGATCCGGTCATGACTTCGTCTGATTCTTCACCCGCCGCCGACGCGCTGGTTCGGGTCTCGGGTGCTCGGGAGCACAACCTGCGGAATGTGGACCTCTCCGTTCCGCGGGATTCGCTAGTGGTGTTCACGGGTGTGTCGGGTTCCGGGAAGTCATCGTTGGCGTTTGGGACGCTGTACGCGGAGTCGCAGCGACGGTATCTGGAGTCGGTGGCGCCGTACGCTCGCCGTCTGATCGATCAGGCGGGCGTTCCCGATGTGGACTCCATCACCGGGATGCCGCCGGCCGTGGCGTTGCAGCAGCAGCGTGGAGGACGCAGTGCCCGGTCCACGGTGGGAAGCATCACCACGGTGTCCAGTCTCGTGCGGATGCTGTACTCCCGCGCCGGGGACTATCCGGATGGGCAGCCGATGCTCTACGCGGAGGATTTTTCTGCGAACACGGTGCAGGGGGCCTGCCCGGAGTGTCACGGCATTGGTCGTGTCTACGCGGTGCCCGAGGAGCGGATGGTGCCGGATCCGTCGCTCACGATCCGGGAGCGCGCGATCGCGTCCTGGCCGACGGCATGGCACGGACACCAGCTCCGCGACGTGTTAGTGGCCCTCGGCTATGACGTTGACGTGCCATGGAAAGATCTGCCACGAAAAGACCGGGACTGGATCCTTTACACGGATGAGACCCCGTTCGTTCCGGTCCACTCCCGGTTGACGCTTGCTGAGGCTCGCGCCGCGACCAAGGCCGGGGTCGAGCCGAGCTATTCGGGCACCTTCGTCGGAGCCCGCCGGTATGTGTTGGACACATTCGCGAACTCGAAGAGCGCGTCGATGAAGCGCCGCGTCGCGCAGTACCTCGACGCTGCCCTATGCCCGGTTTGTCACGGGAAGCGGCTGAAGCCTGAAGCGCTCTCGGTCACGTTCGAGGGCCTGGACATCGCGGAGTTCTCGCAGTTGCCGCTTCGAGAGCTTGCTGACATGCTCTCCGACGTTGTTGCGGGAGCGCAACAGGCCGAGACCGTTCCGAATGGTGCTGTGCTTCATGCCAATTCCCGTCGCGCAGCCACGGAGCAGCGCATCGCCGCCGGAGGGTCCGCGCACGCCGCCGCATCCGATGTGCGCCGCACCGCAAACCGTTCGCCGGAGAAGCGCGCCGCTGCGTCCAGGCTCGCTTCCGGGCTGATCGAGCGACTCCGCCCACTGACCGATCTTGGCCTCGGGTATCTGTCGTTAAGTCGAACCACCCCGACCCTGTCGGGTGGCGAGTTGCAACGAATCAGGCTCGCCACACAGCTCAGCTCCGACCTGTTCGGCGTCGTCTATGTCCTCGATGAACCATCCGCAGGCCTTCACCCACAAGACGTGACAGCGCTCTTGAAGATCCTCGACGGGCTCAAGAGAAGCGGAAACAGCCTGTTCGTCGTCGAACACTCCGTCGATGTCATGCGGCACGCGGACTGGCTCGTGGACATCGGCCCCGGCGCGGGCGAGCATGGCGGCCGCGTTCTCTACAGCGGTCCTACCGATGGGCTTGCCGACGTCAAGGACTCAGTGACACGCGGCTACCTATTCGGTGGCAGTGGACTGCCCCCGCACACCCCTCGCGACCCGCGCGGGTGGCTCCACTTGAAAGACGTGACTCGTAACAACCTGCACGGCGTCTCCATCGACATTCCCATGGGTGTTTTCACCGCGGTTACCGGAGTCTCGGGTTCCGGCAAGTCGAGCTTGGTTAGCCAGGCCCTCCCGGCTCTCGTCGGTGATCGCCTCGGTCAGAGCATTCCGGTGGAGGACGAACCGACCGGCGACGAGCTGCTCCTTGCCGATACCCCAGAGCGGCTCGACGGTGTCCTCGACGGCTCTCTCGAGGGGGTCCGGCGGGTTGTCAACATCGATCAACGACCCATCGGCCGAACCCCCCGATCGAACGTTGCAACATATACGGGCTTGTTCGACCACGTCCGTAGACGCTTCGCTGAGACGCCCGAGGCTCGCTCGCGTGGGTACAAGCCCGGCCGTTTCTCCTTCAATGTCTCCGGCGGCCGCTGCCCCACCTGTGAGGGCGAAGGGTCCGTGATGGTCGAGCTACTCTTCCTCCCATCCGTGTACACCGAATGCCCCGATTGTCACGGGACCCGGTACAAAGCCTCGACCCTTGAGATCACTTGGCGGGAGCGCACCATCGCTGACGTGCTTGCGATGAGCGTTGAGGAAGCCCACCCGTTCTTTGACGGGGAAGACGACATCACCCGCTCACTAGCTGCACTGTCAGACGTGGGTCTCGGATACTTGCGACTCGGACAACCGGCAACCGAGCTCTCTGGAGGTGAGGCACAACGCGTGAAGCTCGCAAGCGAGCTACAGCGCGCACAACGAGGGGACACCTTGTATGTTCTCGACGAACCAACTTCGGGCCTGCACTGCGCTGACGCTGACCGGCTCGTGACGCATCTGCAAACTCTCGTCGACGCAGGAAACACCGTCGTCGCGGTGGAACTCGACATGCGGGTGGTGGCAGCAGCCGACTACGTCATCGACCTCGGACCCGGCGCCGGCGATGATGGCGGCGCAGTCGTCGCCGCTGGAACTCCTGCACAAGTTGCCGAGAACGGCGTCGGCGCGTCCGCGGAATACCTTGCTGCGGCGATCAAACTGGTCGTTGCGGCTACCTGAGCAGAAGAGCCGACGCTTGACAACCGCACCGCGCCCACCCCGCGGAGGAAAGCTTCAGCCGCTCCGCGGGGTTAGCTGCGCCGGAGGTGCCGCCGTTTAGGCCGACCGCTCCCATGAGTGTTCCTCCAAGCCACGCGGCGAGTCCCAGGTCGTGGATGCTTCGGCCGAGGTGTTGCGAGTCGACATGTCAGCGCCTTCCGGTTAGGAGTTCTGACCACACACCTATTCGTTGGATGGGCACACGAATTGCCAAGCACCCGAATCGGTGCTCGCCCCACCCCCATGTGCTGGATGCCCTCCTCTGGCCATTTACCACAACGGCGTGCGATGCGCATCCGTTCGGGAGACCCTCAACCTCACTGCCAGTCTTACGTCGTAAGCGCCCTATGAGGGCGATACTCATCCCCCTGGGCGTCTTCGCCTCTTCACGAAAGGGTTCTCTCATGGATTTCCCCGCTGTTCTGCAGAACGGATTGGCCGCGGTCATCTCGTTCGTGCCCCTGGCCTTGCTGTTCCTCGTCATCCTCATCGTGGGGCTCATCGTCGCCAAACTCATCTCCAAGGCTCTGGAGAAGCTGCTCGAGAAGGTCGGCTTCGATCGTCTCGTCGAGCGTGGTGGCGTGAAGAAGGCCCTCGCAAAGTCGAAACTCGACGCATCCGACATCGTCGCCAAGATCGTCTACTACGCGCTGGTGCTGTTCGTTTTGCAGTTCGCCTTCGGTGTGTTCGGACCGAACCCCGTCAGTGACCTGCTCGCCGGAATTATCTCGTTCCTGCC
Source organism: Microbacterium sp. HMWF026 (assembly GCF_003061325.1). Taxonomy (NCBI): domain Bacteria; kingdom Bacillati; phylum Actinomycetota; class Actinomycetes; order Micrococcales; family Microbacteriaceae; genus Microbacterium; species Microbacterium sp. HMWF026. The sequence continues at coordinate 1,172 of NZ_QAJB01000418.1, read as the reverse complement.
GAAGATCATCGTCGCCATCATCATCGTCGTCATCGCCTCGGCGATCGCCGCCGGCGCCAAGGGCCTCATCCAGAACACCCTGAGCGGACTGTCCTACGGCAAAATCCTCGGCAACATCGTCGCCGTGTTCATCCTGTTCCTGGGTGTGACGGCGGCGCTGAACCAGATTGAGGTAGCAACGACCGTCACCACGCCCATCCTCGTCACTGTTCTCGCGATCATCGCCGGTGTCATCATCGTCGGCGCCGGCGGTGGCCTCATCAGGCCGATGCAGCAGCGCTGGGAGGCCCTGCTGACCAAGGCGGAGGAGGAAGCCCCGAAGATTCAGCAGGAGGCTCGCAACGCCCCCTCCGTCGCGGACCAGGCCAAGCAGGCCGGGCAGCAGGTACAAGATGCCGTTAGCTCGCAGCGGCGTTCCGCCCAGCCGCCGCAGCGCCCCGCGCAGCCGCCGCAGATCTGACATTTCCCTCCTGCTGGGCGGGTCGGTCCGGCGTGCCGGGCTGGCCCGCTCAGCATTTTGCGCCTCGGTAACGCGCCCCAATGGACGCTCCACGCGGGGCCGGTCACTGGGAGTAAGCGCGATCCAGGCGCTCCAAA
>NZ_QAJB01000418.1:0-565 GCF_003061325.1 Microbacterium sp. HMWF026 | reverse complement strand
CCTCGGGCGCGTGCTCGAGGTGGCCCGACTGCACATCGCCTTCGGGCGCAGGGGGGTCGTCCTCGTCGAGCGGCTCCTCGGCGGGGCCTATTTCTGCACCGCGGACGGCGGGCTCAAGACGCAATTGGCCGAGCAGGAAGCTGCTGAATGCGCGATACGTGTCGACTGCCTGCCGGGGGTCTCGACCCCCGTCGGCGTTGATCGTCGCGTTCATCGACGAGCAGCGAACCAAGAACCGCGCGGTCGAGTCAGTCTGCCAGGTCCTGCGGGAGCGGGGCGTGCAGGTCGCCGCGCGGACCCATCGGGCCTGGAAACGGGCCGAACCCAGTGCGCGGGCGCGCGCGGACGCGGTGGTCATCGACGCGCTCCTGTCCACAGCGGGCACACGGAAGGGTTATATGGGCGGCGGAAGATGACCGCTCACCTGCGGCGCAGCGGCCTGGTGGTATCCAAGCGGCAGGTGGACCGGCTGATGCGCGATCTCGGGCTGACCAGTCTGGTCCGGGGGCGGCGGGTGCGGACCACGATCCCGGATCGTCATGCCGATCGTGCCCCGGATCTGCTC
>NZ_QAJB01000417.1:621-8686 GCF_003061325.1 Microbacterium sp. HMWF026 | reverse complement strand
GCCATGTAGAGGGGCAGGGGCAGCTCGATCAGCGCGAGGGCGGCGATCGCGGCGGCGCACACGAGCAGGGTGACCGTGAGCACCCGGCGCATGCCCCACCGACCCATCCAGCGGCTCGTCACGGGACCCGCGACGGCCTGGCCGATGCTCGTCGCCGCGAGCACGAGGCCCGCCGCGCCGTAGGAGCCGGTGACGTGCTCGATGTGGAGCAGGATGGCCAGGCTCGTCATGCCGTTGGGGAAGCGCGCCGTCAACTGCGCGGCGATGATGCGCCCCACGCCGGGGGTTCGGAGGAGTTCGCGGTAGGCGGCCACCGGACAACGCTACAGCCGTCCTCCGACATCCGCCGAGGAGGGGAGGGGAGGCCCGGGCGGCGACACGCCGCGACACGCCGGAACGCCGTTTCCACCGCCTGTGCGATGTCGGAACCCCCGTCTAGCGTCCGATCTGTGGACAGACGGGGGCGCGACGCGTCAGAACCGCGGAATCGCGGCTGTTAACACCGCTCGTGAAGGGGGTGGATCTGTGGATGAAATCGTGGACAACCTGTGTTGTACATGGGGAGAGACGGTGGAAAATCACACGGATGTAACTACTACCCCTTGTGGTGCCCCCCGATGTCGGCACCCATATGTAGTATTGAGGTCCCGGCGAGCCCTGCCCGCCCGGACGAAGATTTTTCAGGGGAAAGAGAGAACGACATGGCGATCACGGTCTACACCAAGCCGTCCTGCGTCCAGTGCACCGCGACCTACCGCGCACTCGACTCGAAGGGCATCGAGTACAACGTGCTCGACCTGTCCGAAGACCCGTCGGCCCTCGAGCAGGTCAAGTCGCTCGGGTACCTGCAGGCTCCTGTCGTCATCACCGACGAGGACCACTGGTCGGGCTTCCGCCCCGACAAGATCGACGAGCTCGCGTCGCGCCTCGCCTGATCCGGCGACGGGCTCACCGACCTCCGTCATGAGCACTGTCGTGTCGGCTACCGAGGCTCCGCTGCTGGTCTACTTCTCGAGCGTGTCCGGTAACACCGCGCGTTTCATCGAGAAGCTCGGCAAACGGGCCGTGCGCATTCCGCTGCGGCCGACCGATCCGCCCCTCCACGTCGACGAACCCTTCGTGCTGGTCACCCCCACCTACGGCGGGGGTGCCGGCCGGGGCGTCGAGAAGGGCGCGGTCCCCAAGCAGGTCATCCGCTTCCTGAACGAGGAGCGGAACCGACGAAACATCCGCGGGGTCATCTCCGCGGGCAACACGAACTTCGGCGATGCCTTCTGCCTCGCCGGCGACATCGTCGCGCGCAAGTGCGCGGTGCCGCATCTATATCGACTCGAAGTCTTCGGTACGCCCGACGACGTCGAGCGGGTCACCGAGGGATTGGAACGATGGTGGAAGTTGAGCTGACCGACGTGGACTTCAAGACGGAGGCGCGCTTCGAGGGCCTGGATTACCACGCCCTGAACGCGATGCTGAACCTGTACGACGCCGACGGCAAGATCCAGTTCGACGCCGACAAGCGCGCCGCGCGCGAGTACTTCCTGCAGCATGTCAACCAGAACACGGTGTTCTTCCACTCGCTCAAGGAGCGCCTCGACTACCTCGTCGAGAAGGAGTACTACGAGCCGACCGTGCTCGCGAAGTACTCGATGGAGTTCATCCAGGAGCTGAACGACCGCGCGTACGGCGCCAAGTTCCGCTTCGAGACGTTCCTCGGGGCGTTCAAGTACTACACGAGCTATACGCTCAAGACCTTCGACGGAAAGCGTTACCTCGAGCGCTTCGAGGACCGCGTCGTCATGACCGCCCTCGCCCTGGCCGACGGCGACCCGCGTCTGGCGGTCCAGCTCGTCGACGAGATCATCTCGGGCCGGTTCCAGCCCGCCACCCCCACGTTCCTCAACGCCGGCAAGGCGCAGCGCGGCGAGCTCGTGTCGTGCTTCCTGCTGCGCATCGAAGACAACATGGAGTCGATCGCCCGCGGCATCAACTCCGCCCTGCAGCTGTCCAAGCGCGGCGGCGGCGTGGCGCTGCTGCTGTCGAACATCCGCGAGTCGGGTGCGCCCATCAAGCAGATCGAGAACCAGTCGTCGGGCATCATCCCCGTCATGAAGCTCCTCGAAGACAGCTTCAGCTACGCCAACCAGCTCGGCGCGCGCCAGGGTGCGGGTGCGGTGTACCTCAACGCCCACCACCCCGACATCCTGCGCTTCCTCGACACCAAGCGCGAGAACGCCGACGAGAAGATCCGCATCAAGACGCTCTCGCTGGGTGTCGTCATCCCCGACATCACCTTCGAGCTCGCCAAGAACGGCGAGGACATGTACCTCTTCTCGCCGTATGACGTCGAGAAGGTGTACAAGAAGCCCTTCGGCGACATCTCGGTGACCGAGAAGTACCGCGAGATGGTCGACGACCCGCGCATCAAGAAGACCAAGATCAACGCGCGCGAGTTCTTCCAGACCCTCGCCGAGATCCAGTTCGAGTCGGGCTACCCGTACATCATGTTCGAGGACACGGTGAACAAGGCCAACCCGATCGCCGGCCGGATCAACATGTCCAACCTGTGCTCCGAGATCCTGCAGGTCAACACGCCGACCACGTACAACGAGGACCTCTCGTACGACGCCATCGGCAAGGACATCTCCTGCAACCTCGGCTCGATGAACATCGCCCTCGCGATGGACGGTCGCGACCTCGGCCTGACGGTCGAGACCGCGATCCGCGCCCTGACCGCGGTCAGCGACCAGAGCCACATCGCCTCGGTCCGCTCGATCGAGGACGGCAACGACCGCTCGCACGCCATCGGCCTGGGCCAGATGAACCTGCACGGCTACCTCGCCCGCGAGCACGTCTACTACGGCTCCGACGAGGGCATCGACTTCACGAACATCTACTTCTACACCGTGCTGTTCCACGCGCTGCGGGCCTCGAACCGCCTGGCGATCGAGCGCGGCACGGCGTTCGACGGCTTCGAGAACTCGACCTACGCCTCGGGCGCGTTCTTCGACAAGTACACCGACCAGGTGTGGGAGCCGCAGACCGCCAAGACGAAGGAGCTGTTCGCCGGTATCCAGATCCCCACGCAGGACGACTGGCGCGAACTCAAGGCCTCGATCCAGGCGCACGGCATCTACAACCAGAACCTGCAGGCGGTGCCCCCGACCGGTTCGATCTCGTACATCAACAACTCGACGAGCTCGATCCACCCGATCGCGTCGAAGATCGAGATCCGCAAAGAGGGCAAGCTCGGTCGCGTCTACTACCCGGCCCCGTTCATGACGAACGAGAATCTCGAGTACTACCAGGACGCGTACGAGATCGGCTACGAGAAGGTCATCGACACGTACGCCGCCGCCACGCAGCACGTGGACCAGGGTCTGTCGCTGACGCTGTTCTTCAAGGACACCGTCACCACGCGCGACATCAACAAGGCCCAGATCTACGCCTGGCGCAAGGGCATCAAGACCATCTACTACATCCGTCTGCGTCAGCTGGCGCTCGAGGGCACCGACATGACCGAGTGCGTCTCGTGCATGCTCTGACCCGCTGACCACCCATCGATCAAGGACACAGGAACGACATGGCTGAGAAGCTGCAGTTGCTGAACCACGTGCAGGCCATCAACTGGAACCGCATCCAGGACGACAAGGACCTCGAGGTCTGGAACCGTCTGGTGAACAACTTCTGGCTGCCCGAGAAGGTGCCGCTGTCCAACGACATCCAGTCGTGGAACACGCTCACCCCCGAAGAGCAGACCCTCACGATGCGCGTGTTCACCGGGCTCACGCTCCTCGACACGATTCAGGGCACGGTCGGCGCCGTCTCGCTCATCCCCGACGCGATCACGCCGCACGAAGAGGCCGTCTACACGAACATCGCGTTCATGGAGTCGGTGCACGCCAAGAGCTACTCGTCGATCTTCTCGACGCTGTGCTCGACCAAAGAGATCGACGAGGCGTTCCGCTGGTCGACCGAGAACGAGTTCCTTCAGAAGAAGGCGCGCATCGTCATGGACTACTACCGTGGCGACGACCCGCTCAAGCGCAAGGTCGCCTCGACCCTGCTGGAGTCGTTCCTGTTCTACTCGGGCTTCTACCTGCCGATGCACTGGTCGAGCCGTGCCAAGCTCACCAACACCGCCGACCTCGTGCGCCTCATCATCCGCGACGAGGCCGTGCACGGGTACTACATCGGCTACAAGTTCCAGCGCGGTCTCGAGACCGTCGACGAGGCGCGTCGTCAGGACATCAAGGACTACACGTTCTCGCTGATGTACGAGCTCTACGACAACGAGGTGGGGTACACCCAGAGCCTCTACGACTCGGTGGGCCTGAGCGAGGACGTCAAGAAGTTCCTGCACTACAACGCCAACAAGGCGCTGATGAACCTCGGCTACGAGGCGATGTTCCCCGCGTCGGTCACGAACGTGAACCCGGCGATCCTGTCGGCCCTGTCGCCGAATGCCGACGAGAACCACGACTTCTTCAGCGGGTCGGGCTCGTCGTACGTCATCGGCAAGGCCGAGGCGACCGAGGACGACGACTGGGACTTCTGACCCCGTTCCGACGACGGCCCCGTGCGAGCGATCGCGCGGGGCCGTCGTCGTTCGTCGTCGCGCTGACTTATGACCTAAGGCGTCTACCTAATACCTGTAGGCTGGTGGCATGCAACGCCCCCCGCTCACCCCCCGAACGGTCGTCCGCACGGCCGCCGACCTCGCCGACACCCACGGCCTCGACGAGGTCACCCTCTCGGCCGTTGCGCGCGAGCTCGACGTCCGCACGCCCAGCCTGTACGGTCACGTCCGCGACCTGGCGGCGCTCCGCGACGGTGTGACGATCCTCGCCCTCGGCGAGCTCGCCGACCAGGCGGGCGACGCCGTCGCCGGCCGCGCGGGCCGAGACGCCCTGCGCGCTCTCTGCGACGCGCACCGCGACTACGCCCGCTCGCACCCGGGGCGCTGGCAGAGCCTGCAGCGCCGCGCCGGGGATCGAGTCGTCCGCAGTGACGAGGCCGCCCGCTCGAGCCGCGCGCTCGCCGCGGTGCTGCGCGGCTACGGCATCGCCGAGAGCGACCGTGTCCACGCGACCCGGCTGGTCGGGTCGTTCCTCAACGGCTTCCTGCACCTCGAGCACGTGGGTGGCTTCGCGCACAGCGCCCCGCCTGCCGACACCTCGTGGTCGCTCCTCATCGATCGGCTCGACGACATGCTGACGCGCTGGGACGGAGAGGTCGAGAGATGATCGAGACGCCCTTCACCCTCGATCTCCTTCGTGGCGGAGCGGAGCTCGTCCCCACCGACCGGGGCGTGAGACTGCACCGACTGCCCCTGCCGTACCGCGAGCGCGAAGCCGACGCGCAGTTCGCGATGGTGGAGCGGCAGCCATCCGGCATCCATCTGCGGTTCCGGACGGCGGCGACCACCGTGGCGCTCCGCCTGCACGCCACGCGGGTGTCGTATCGCGGTCTCGACCGCCCCCGCGGCCAGGTCGATGTGCGCGTCGACGACGTGCTCGTGCAGCGATGCCCGCTCGAGGCCGGCGACGCCCTCGAGCTCGATCTCGCCACGGGCGGCGCGGCCCCTCGGCCCGGTGAGGACGACGTCGTGACGGTGGCCGCCCTCCGGCCCGCCGAGAAGACCGTCGAGATCTGGCTGCCGCACAACGAGCAGATCGATCTGGTGTCGCTGCACTCCGACGCGCCCGTCACGGCCATCCCCGACCCGCGACCCGTCTGGGTGCACCACGGCAGTTCGATCAGCCACGGCTCGAACGCTGCCGCGCCCACCGAGATCTGGCCCGTCGTCGCGGCGCGCGCCGCCGGTGTACAGCTGCACAACCTCGGCTTCGGCGGGAGCGCGCTGGTCGACCCCTTCGTGGCACGGGTGATCCGGGACCGGGATGCCGACGCCATCAGCGTGAAGCTCGGGATCAACGTCGTGAACGCCGACCTGATGCGAGCGCGCGCGTTCGTCTCCGCCGTGCACGGGTTCCTCGACACGATCCGCGAGGGGCACCCGGACACGCCTCTGCTGGTGGTGTCGCCGATCTTCAGCGGTATCCACGAGAAGACGCCCGGACCGGGTGCGTTCGACCCCGAGGCGCTGCGGACGGGGGACGTGCGTTTCGTCGCGACCGGTTCACCCGCCGACGTCGCCCGCGGGGCGCTGACGCTCGAGGTGGTGCGGGATCTGCTCGCCGAAGTCGTGGCCGCGCGGTCGGGCGACCCCGCGCTGCACTACCTCGACGGGCTTCAGCTGTACGGCGTCGACGACGCCGCGTCCCATCCGCTGCCCGACGGCCTGCACCCCGACACGGCGACGCACCGACTGATCGGCGAGCGCTTCGCGGCAGCGGCGTTCGGGCCGCGCGGTGCGCTCAGGGTCTAGGGTCAGCCCGGCCACTCCCGCGACTCCAGTCGTTCGAGCAGCACCTCGACCGCCGACCCCTCCATGCCGCGCACCCACCGCTGGGTCGACGACCCCCGCGACGACACGGTCCGGCCGCGCTCCCCGCGCTCCAGGCGCACTTCCACCTGCCCCGACGAGACGCTGACCCCGCGCAGCACGCCCGCCGCGACCATCGCCGCGAGGGGGTCATGCAGGGCGCAGCGGCGGTCGGCGAAGACGCGCCCGGCGTAGAAGTCCAGGTAGAACGGCAGCATCGCCGCGAGAGCGCGGGGGAGCGCCCCGGCGATCGCATCGAGACGCACCAGGTCGGTGGCATCCATCGTCTGCGACATCGTGACGTCGAGGGGCACCAGGGTGGTGTCCCATTCCTGGGCGAAGACGACGGCCGCCGCCTCGGGATCGTTGTGGACGTTCGCCTCGGCCCACGCCGTGACGTTGCCCGAGTGCGCGAACGCACCGCCCATCACCACGAGGCGCTCGAAGGCGGCGACGCCGGGCGTCTCGGCGTAGGCGGCGAGGTTGGTGAGCGGACCGAGGGCGAGCACGGTGAGATCGGGATGCCGTGCGGCCAGGTGGTCGATGAGCTCGACGGCGGGGCGCGCATCGTGCACCCGCGCGGCGGTCGTCAGGGCGATCCCGCCGATGCCGTCGTCTCCGTGCACGTGCGGGGCGCCGCCCGCGTACGCTCGGCCGCGGAAGTCGTGCGCACCCACGGCGACCGGGATGTCATCGACGCCGGCGAGCTCGAACAGTGACAGGGTGTTGGCGGCGGCGCGGGCGGCATCCGTGTTCCCCGACACCGTCGTGACCCCGACGATCTCGACCGCCGGCTCGGCCAGCAGGTAGGCCAGGGCGAGGGCGTCGTCGATGCCGGTGTCGCAGTCGACGAGGATGGGCCGGCGGCTCACGCGGTCACCGCGTAGGCGTCGAGGCGCTCGAGGGCGGGCTGCGAGGCGTCGTCGGCGACCGCGGCCGCCCCGACCGCGCAGGCGCGTTCCAGGGCGTCGGTCTCGGTGTCGCCGCGCAGCAGCCCGACGACCAGCGCGGCGCAGAACGCGTCGCCCGCGCCGACGGTGTTGCGTACCGTCGCCTTTCGACCGGGGGCGGATGCCACCAGCTCGCCGTGGCGGTACAGTCGCGCCCCCGCGGCGCCCAGCGTGACGCACAGCAACGGGGCGTCGTGCACCGAGGGCAACTGCGCGTACTCGGGCTCGTTGACGATGACCAGATCGCACGCCTCGAGCACGTCTCCGGGGAGGGGACGCGCGGGAGCGGCGTTGAGCGCGAAGAAGCCCGCGGTCCGCGCCGCGGCCGAGATCACGGCATCCGACACCTCCAGCTGCGCGAGCACCGCGGCGCCGGGGGCGATGCCGAGGGCGTCGGCGTCGATCGCGGCGTTGGCCCCCGGGCACACGACGATCGAGTTCTCTCCGCTCGCGTCGACCACGATGAGCGCCGTCCCGGTGGCCGCGTCGGTGGTCTGCACGCCCGAGGCGTCGACGCCGATGTCGGCGAGCCGTTCGCGCACACCGCGACCGTCGACGTCGTCGCCGACGCCCCCGATCAGCCGCACCTCGGCGCCGAGGCGGGCGGCGGCGACGGCCTGGTTCGCGCCCTTGCCGCCCGGGCCGCGGTGAAGGACCCCGTCGGCGACGG
>NZ_QAJB01000417.1:0-611 GCF_003061325.1 Microbacterium sp. HMWF026 | reverse complement strand
GGTGAGGGAGGGGGAGTCGATGACACGATCCTTTCGGTCAGGCGGAGCGACGCCGCAGACCCGCCGACACGATCGCGACGACCGTTCCGACGGCGACGCCGATGAGCGTCTCGATCACGCGGTCGCGCAGGAGCATCTCGGGCGCCACCGGAGAGGCGAGCGACACCATGAGCAGGGCCAGCGGAGTGATGAAGAGCATCGCGATGCCGTAGTTGCGGCCGACGAACAACTCGGCGCCCGCCTGCAGCACCACGGCGACGACGATGACGAGCCACGGCGGCAGGTGCAGAACGAGGAGCCCCGCCGCGATGAGCACGCCGAGCAGCGTGCCGACCAGGCGCTGCACGCCGCGGATGAGGCGCGCGGTGACGTGCGCCCCGCCGACGGCGGCGACGGCGCCGACCATCGCCCAGTACCAGTGGGTCCCCACCAGCAGCGCGCCGATCACGCCCGCGAGCAGCGCCGCGGCGCCCACGGTCGCGGTCATCTCCCACGCGACCGAACCGATCGGCGGGCGCGCGCGGCGCGGTCGCGCCCACGAGCCGCGGCGGATCAACACGAACGCGGTGGTCACGACCAGGCTCCACGCCACGCTCGCCCCGCCCACGAGC
>NZ_QAJB01000416.1:0-1269 GCF_003061325.1 Microbacterium sp. HMWF026 | reverse complement strand
ATGTACGGGTGGGGCGGTTCACGCCGGGGTGGGGTCAGCCGCGCTCGTCCTGCGCTGCGGACTCTCGCCCAGGGCGATGCGCCCCAGCACGAAGCGGCGTGCGACCGAGACGACGAGGATCGACCCGAAGATGCCCATCGTCGTCCCCGCCACGAACTGCGCGGTCAGGTAGGTGGCGCCCATTCCGCTGACTACCACCCGGGTTCCTGAGACGGGCAACGGCTGGACGGCATAGAGGGCGGTTGGAAATTTGTCGAAAGCGAGGGATATCAATCGAATGTTGAGTCGCAGATTTTATAGGGGGAACACCGGGCCCAACGACCGAGAGACCGGGCGAATTTACGTTGTGGGTACCCTTGTCCGGCCAGGGAGGGCGGCCCCTAGGGGACGGAGGATGATCGCCATTGACGCGACGCCGAGCCGCCGCAAAGGGGCGATGATAGCCACTGGAGCGTTTGGCGGCCGCTCTCCCGCGGGAGATTTGGGCGTGGTCAGGCCCCGATTTACGTGAAGAGGTAGCTCGCTGATCCTCGAAAAGTGAACGACGGTCATGTCCTCGAAGGCGGTCTACCCGGAGTTGGGAAGAGGTCATGGGGCCTGGACGGGCGCAGCGGGCGAGACGGTACGGAAGTCGAGCACTCCGCCGGCGCACGCTCTATCGCGCTGCTGACGGTTCTCGACCGAGGAAATTGGGGTTGTCGCCGACTCGCTTCGCTGGCAAACCGGCCCAGACTTCGCCAGCGGGAACGGATCGTGTAACGACGGAGTTCGCTCCGATTACCGCGCCGTCACCGATGATCGTCGTCTCCCCTGAACGGAAGAGTATGGTCGCCCCAGCGCCGATTATGACGTCGTCGCCGACCAGAATTCCTCCGCCTGTCGGAAGCTGGTCGCGGTACAGATACTGGTCGCCGCGTCCAAGGGTGACCCCCTGGAACAGCTTCACTCTTGACCCCAAGATCACCGATTCGTGGACTACGAGGCCGACAGCGCCGTGCGCTAGGCGAAGACCGTCGCCAAACGGGACGGTCGTCGGGAACTCGATGCCGCGCCACTTCAGGAGTCGCCATGCGAACGGCCTTTTCCATCGGGACGCAAGCGACCGTACGAGCTTTTCCTCGAAGTTCAGCGGGTCGTTGTCTTGGCGGGTTGTTGTCTTCGCGGCAGGCTTGCTCACTCTGCCAAGAATAGGCCCTGACCGGCTGCCTCCCACGGCCCGAAACATGGTCTTCATCTCTCACCCGCCAAAGTTGGCGTGTTCTCTAGGGG
>NZ_QAJB01000046.1:0-8330 GCF_003061325.1 Microbacterium sp. HMWF026 | reverse complement strand
TTCCCCGTCGGGGATGAGGATCGCCGCCCCCGCCCGCACCGCGGCGGCGGCGTTGAGGCTCTGCTCGCCGTTGCCGACGGCGTAGGGCACGTAGACGGCCGGGATGCCGAGCGCGTTGATCTCGCTGACCGTCGCGGCACCCGATCGCGAGACCACGAGATCGGCGAGGGCGAAGGCCAGGTCCATGCGGTCGACGTACCGCACGACGGCGTACCCCTGCGCGCCCGGGTCGGGAAGGTCGGAGTTCTGACCGGTCACGTGCAGCAGCTGCCAGCCGGCGTCGAGCACGTCGCGCCACGCGCCGCCGAACGCCGTGTTCAGGCGCAGCGCGCCCAGAGACCCCCCGAACACCAGCAGCGTCGGCCGCCCGGCGTCGAGGCCGAAGTGCGCGGCCGCCGCGGCGCGGGTGGCCGCGACGTCGAGCTCGACGATCTCGCGGCGCAACGGCATCCCCACCTCTCTCGCACCGCGCAGCGGCGTGCCCGCGAACGCCGTGCCGACCCCGGCCGCTGCCCGGGCACCCAAGACGTTCGCCAGGCCCGGCTTGGCGTTGGCCTCGTGCACGACGAAGGGGACGCGCTCGCGCCGCGCCGCCACGTACGCCGGCGCCGCCGCATAGCCTCCGAAACCGACGACGACGTCGACGCCCCGCTCGCGGATGAGCCGCCGCACGTGCGCCACCGCGGCCAGGAACTGCCGAGGGAAGACCGCCGCCGCACGGTTCGGACGCCGCGGGAACGGCACCTTCGCCACGATCAGCAGCTCGTAGCCGCGCAGGGGCACGAGCCGCGCCTCCAGACCCTCGCGCGTACCGAGCACGAGCACGTCGGCCGCGGCGTCGCGCGCGCGCAGGCCGTCGGCGACGGCGAGGAGGGGGTTCACGTGGCCGGCGGTGCCGCCGCCGGCGAGCAGGTAAGTCGTCACCGTACGACCCTAACCAGGCCGGGTGGCGGTTCCCGCCCGATCAGCCGCGGGTCCGCCGCGCCGCAGCCCGACGCGCGGGGCGCGCGGGGGCCGCCACCGCCGCGCGGCGATCGGGCAGGGTCCGCGCGCACGACAGCAGCACGCCGCAGCCGATCAGCACCGACAGCAGCGAGGTGCCGCCCTGCGACATGAACGGCAGCGGCACGCCCAGGACGGGGAACACGCGCAGCACCACGGCGACGTTGATCATGGCCTGACCGACGATCCAGATGGTGATGCCGCCCGCGACGATGCGCACGAAGGGGTCGTCGGTGCGGCGGATGATGTGGAACGCCCCGACCGCGAACAGCGCGAACAGCGCCAGCACGACGACGCAGCCGATCAGGCCGAGCTCCTCGCCGACGATCGCGAAGATGTAGTCGTTCGCGGCGGCCGGCAGCCAGTCGTACTTCTCGGCGGAGTTGCCGAGTCCCACACCGAACACTCCCCCGGCGGCGAGGCCCCAGATGCCGTGCAACGGCTGGTAGCAGTCACCGAGGTAGTTGGCGAGGCAGTCCTGGTCGAGGAAGCTCATGATGCGGCGCATGCGGTCCGGGCTCGTCAGCGCGAAGAGCGCGATCGCGCCGAGCGCGCCGATCGCCGGCAGCAGGAAGATGCGCAGGCGCACGCCCGAGAAGAACAGCGCCCCCAGCAGCACGAGCACGAGGATCATCGTCGTGCCGAGGTCTTTACCGCCCATGACCGTGGCGATCACCAGCGCCGCCACCGGCACGATGGGGATGAAGACGTGACGCCAGTCGCCCAGCAGCGTCTGCTTGCGGAACAGCACGTATCCGAGCCACAGCGCGAGGGCGAGTTTGAGGAACTCGGCGGGCTGCGCCTGGATGCCGGCCAGGTTGATCCAGTTGCGGTTGCCGTTGGCTGAGATGCCCAGCGGGGTGAACACCAGCAGCTGGAACATCGTGGCGGCGATCAGCGCGGGCCACGCCATGCGCTTCCAGAAGCGCAGCGGCGCGCGGCTCAGGACGAACATGAGCGGGATGCCGACCACCGCGAACACGCCCTGCTTGAGCACGTGGTCGAAGGGGTTCTGCGCCCCGTCCAGCGCCGAGGTCGCCGAGAGCACCATCACGAGCCCGAAGAGGGTCAGCAGCAGGGCGGCCGAGGTGATGAGCAGGAACTCGCTGGGGACCGGGCGGAAGGCCCGGCCGAGCGAGACGCGGGCGGTGAGTCCGGGGCGGGCGGGCTCTTCAGAGCTCTGCCGGGGAGGAGGCGCCGTCGTGGTCACGCGTGTCTCCTCAATCGGTCAGTCGAGTCGCTCCGTCGCCCTGGCCCGCGATCCACGTCCGCACCGCGTCGGCGAAGCGCTCACCGCGGTCGGAGTAGGACGAGAACTGATCGAAGGATGCCGCCGCGGGAGCCAGGAGCACGGTGTCTCCGTCCCGGGCCACACCCGCCGCCAGTTCGACGACCCGGGCCATGACGTCTTCAGTCTCGGCGTGGTCGACCTCGAACAGCGGCACCGCGGGGGCGTGTCGCGCGAACGCCGCGACGATGTCTCCGCGTTCGGTGCCGATCACGATGGCCGCGCGCACGGACGCCCCGCGCTGGCGGACGAGGTCGGTGACGTCGACGCCCTTGAGCAGGCCGCCCACGATCCAGACCGCGCCGGGATACGCCGCGAGCGACGAGGCCGCCGCGTGCGGGTTGGTCGCCTTCGAGTCGTCGACCCAGGTCACGCCGCGATGGGCGCCCACGACCTGGATGCGGTGGGGGTCGAGGCGGAACCGCTCGAGCGTGTCGAAGATCTGCGCCGGCGTCGCGCCGAGCGACCGCGCCAGAGCGGCGGCGGCGAGGATGTTGGCCACCATGTGCGGGGCGGCGAGTCCGTGCTCGGCCAGATCGGCGACGGTGGTGAGTTCGAGCGCCGAGGTCGCGCGCTCCTCGAGGAAGGCCCGGTCGACCAGGATGCCGTCGACCACGCCCAGGTCGCTGGGCCCGGGAACGCCGAGGTCGAAGCCGATGGCGCGGGCACCCTCGACCACCTCGGCGTCCTCGACCATCTCGCGGGTGGCGACGTCGGCCTTGTTGTACACGCAGGCGACACGGGTGCGGGCGTAGACGCCGGCCTTGGCCGCGCGGTACGCGTCGGCCCCGCCGTGCCACTCGAGGTGGTCGTCGGCGAGATTCAGGCACACCGCGGCGTGGGGCGAGACGGCATCCGCCCCCTGCTGCAGGTTGAGGTACCAGAGCTGGTGGCTCGACAGTTCGACCACGAGGGCGTCGAAACCGCCGGGGTCGCGCACCGCGTCGAGGACGGGGGTGCCGATGTTGCCGACGGGCGCGGCGCGCAGACCCGCCGTCACCAGCATCTCGGCCGTGAGCCGCGTCGTCGTGGTCTTGCCGTTGGTGCCGGTGATGAGCACCCACTCCGCGGGGCGGCCGTCGGCGCGGACGACCTTGTCGCGCACGCGCCACGCCAGCTCCACGTCGCCCCAGAGGGCGATGCCCCGCTCCTGCGTCCAGCGGATCACCGGGTGGTGCGGGGGGAATCCGGGCGAGGCGACGACGACCTCGGGCGCGAAGTCGGCCAGCTCGGCGGGGACGGTGTCGAGCGGGCCTTCGTGCAGGCGCACGCCCAGCACAGGCAGCAGGCGGCCGTACTCGGCATCCGCTTGCTCCGTCACCACGAGCACGTCGGCGCCGAGTTCGGCGAGCGTGTCGGCGACCGAGAAACCCGTGACCGACAGGCCCAGCACGGCGACGCGCAGGCCCTTCCAGTCGGCGTGCCAGCTGGTGAGGGTGGTGAGGTCGGTCATACGCGTGAGAGCCATTCGACGTAGAAGAATCCGATGCCCGAGACGGCCAGCAGGCCCGCGATGATCCACATGCGCACGACGATGGTGACCTCGGGCCACCCGCGCATCTCGAGGTGATGATGAAGGGGACTCATGAGGAACAGGCGCTTGCCCCTCGTGATCTTGAAGTAGGCGCGCTGCAGGATGACCGAGCCCGACGCGATGACGTAGACGCCCGCGATGAGCACGAGCAGCAGCTCGGTGCGGGTGAAGATCGCGAGGGCCGCGATCACGCCGCCGATCGCCATGGAACCGCAGTCGCCCATGAACACCTTGGCCTTGGGCGCGTTCCACCAGAGGAAGCCGACGAGGGCGCCCACGAAGGAGGCGGACACGATCGCCAGGTCGAAGGGGTCGCGCACGGCGTAGCAGCCGGCCTGCACGCTCGGGTCGAGCACGTCCGCGCACACCTGCTTGTTCTGCCAGAACGCCATGAGGCTGTAGGCGCCGACGACGAAGATGCCCGATCCCGCCGCGAGGCCGTCCAGACCGTCGGCGACGTTGACCGAGTTCGAGGTCGCGGTGCCGATGAGCGAGATCCACGCGAGGTAGAGCAGCCAGCCGAGGATGGGCCCGAGCGCGAAGAACGACAGCAGCTGGATGTCGCGGAACACCGAGACGTATCCCGACGCGGCCGTCTGTCCGACGGAGTTGGGGAAGTTCAGCGCCACGATCGCGAACGGGACCGCGACGATGATCTGACCGGCGATCTTGCGCCAGCCCGAGAGGCCGAGGCTGTTCTGGTGGCGCACCTTCATGTAGTCGTCGATGAACCCGACGACGCCGAAGCCGAGCATCATCCACAGCACCAGCAGACCCGACATCGTCGGGGGGTTGTTCCCGGCGAACGAGCCGATCAGGTAGCCGACGATGGTGCCGAGGATGAAGATCGTGCCGCCCATGGTGGGCGTGCCGCGCTTGGCACCGTGCGAGGGGTTGTGCACGTTCTCGGGCGTGCGGATGACCTGTCCCCAGCCCCACTTGCGGAACCACCGCAGGAACACCGGGGTGAGGAACAGGGTGAAGGCGAGCGAGATCGCCGCCGAAGTCAGCAGAGATCTCACGCGAAACGCTCCCCGAGTCGATCGCCGAGGTGACGAAGCCCCGCCGAGTTGGACGACTTCACCAGGACCCGATCGCCGTCGCGCAGCTCGGTCTCGAGATAGGCGAACGCGGCGTCGGCGTCGGCGAAGAACACGGCCTCGCCGTCCCACGAGCCCTGCGCGATGGCCTCGAGGTACATGCGCCGCGCCTCGGGGCCGATCACGACGATCCGCTGGATGCGCAGGCGCACCGCGAGCAGCCCCACGCGGTCGTGCTCCTCGTCGGCGTACTCCCCCAGCTCGCTCATCGCGCCGAGGACGGCGACGGTGCGCTCGCCCGGGCCGGTGATCTGCGCGAGGGTGCGAAGCGCCGCGGCCATGGAGTCGGGACTGGCGTTGTAGGCGTCGTTGATGATGCGCACGCGGTCCGAGCCCATCGGCTGCATGCGCCAGCGTTCGGCGATCTCGACCGTCTCGAGCCGCGCGATCGCGTCGGCGGCCGCGACGCCCAGGGCGGTGGCGGCGGCCAGGGCCGCGAGGGCGTTCATGACGTGGTGCTCGCCGAGCACCCGCAGGGTCAGGGTGTGCGGTTCGCCGTCGACGAGCAGCTCGGCGCGGGTCCCGGATGCCGAGACCTCGACGTCGAGGGCGCGCACCTGGGCGCGCTCGCCGCGACCGAACCAGCGGACGTCCTGTCCGCGCTCGCGCGCGATCGGCTCCATCGCGGCGACGCGGGGGTCGTCGGCGTTGAGGACGGCGAGACCGCCCTCGCGGGTGGCCGTGACCAGCTCGCTCTTGGCGTGGAAGGTCGACTCGATGCCGCCGAAGCCCCCGGCGTGGGCCATGCCGACCATCAGGACGACCCCGATGTCGGGGGTCACCAGACCGGCGAGGCGGGCGATCGCGCCGGGGGCGCTCGCGCCGAACTCGCTGACGAGGTAGCGGGTGGCATCCGTGACGCGCAGCATGGTCAGCGGGGCGCCCACCTCGTTGTTGAACGAGGCGCGCGGCGCCACCGTCTCGCCCTCGGCCTCGAGGATGCGGGCGAGGAGGTTCTTGGTGGTCGTCTTGCCGTTCGAGCCGGTGATGCCGACGATCTTCAGGTCGCCGCGGGCGCGCACGCGCGCGACGACGTCGCTCGCCAGCGCGCCGAGAGCGGCGACGACGTCGGGGACGACGATCTGACTCACGTCGTCGTCGAGCTCGCGCTCGACCAGGGCGAGGACGGCTCCGCGCTCGACGGCGGTGCCGACGAAGAGGTGGCCGTCGGTGGTCTCGCCGGGCTTGGCGACGAAGACGCCGCCGGGCTCGATGAGGCGGGAGTCGGTGTCGACCAGTCCGGACACGAGCGTGTCGGGGGTGTCGTCGCGGCGCACGACGAGGCGCCCGCCGAGCAGGTCGGCGATGTGGGAGAGCGGGGTGGGGATCATAGCTGTGCGGACGCCCTTTCCGTGTCGCATTCGTTACCGAGACGAGACCGGCGTCGGCGGTGTCTCAGCCGAACTTGGGCAGTTCGGGGGTCGTGGTTCCCGAGGGGATGACGCGGTAGTTCTTGAGAACCTGCGTCATGGCCTTCTGGAACGCGGGGGCGGTGGCCGCGGACGATTTTACCGTCCGCGGTTCGTCCAGGTTGACCTCGACCACGTACTGCGGGTCGTCGGCCGGGGCGAAACCGATCATCGTCGTGAAGTACGCATCGCCCTTGTAGGCGCCCGTGACGGGGTCGGTCTTCTCACCGGTACCCGTCTTGATGCCGATGCGGTACCCGGGGATGGCGACCTGGTTGGCGAGCGTGCCCTGGGTGGCGACGTTCTCGAGCATCTGCGAGACGGTGCGCGCGGCGTCCTCGGACACCACGCGCGTGCCCTGGGCGTCGGGCACGTCGGTGACGGTCCCGTCGGCCGCGGTGCAGCTCTCGACCAGGGACAGCGGCATGCGCACGCCCCCGTTGGCGATGGTCTGGTAGGCGCCCGCCAGCTGCGGCACGGTGACCGAGATGCCCTGACCGAAGGTGGTGTTGTAGAAGGTCTGCTTGTCCCACGACGAGGGGTCGCGCATGATGCCGCCGGACTCGCCGGGGAAGCCGACGGCCGTCTGCTGCGTGAGCCCGAACTTGTCGAGGTACGACACGCGGGTGTCGAGGGGGATCATGTCGCCGAACTTCGAGATGCCGACGTTCGAGGAGTCGATCAGCACACCCGTGAGCGTGTAGGTGTTCGCGGGGTGCGCGAACGAGTCCGATACCCGTGCTCCCCCGGGCAGCGTCTCGCTCGAGGACGCCGTCACGGTCGTGCCCGTCGAGAACGAGCCGCTGTCGAGGCCGATCGCCGCGGTGATCGCCTTCATGGTCGAGCCGGGCTCGTGGGGGTCGCGGAAGGCGGCGCTGCCGCGCTCGGTGGCCGGTGAGGCGGTGGGGTCGTTGGGGTCGACCGTGGGGTACTCGGCGAGAGCGCGGATCTTGCCCGTCTTTGCCTCGACCACGGTGATCGTGCCGCCGAGCGAGCCGGTGTTCTGCGCCTGCTCGGCGATGAGCTGCTGCATGTACCACTGCAGATCGCGGTCGATCGTGAGCGTGAGGGTGCCGCCGTCGACGGCGGGCTGCGTGACGACCTCGGTTCCCGGCAGCACGACGCCGTCGCGGCTCTGCTGGAAGACGACCTTGCCGTTGCTCGAGGCGAGGCAGGAGTCGTCGGCGCTTTCAAGACCCTCGAGCGGTTGTCCGTCGCTGCCGACGAAGCCGAGCAGATTGCCGCCCACCGCTCCGTCGGGGTACATGCGTCCGGCCTGCGGCGGGAAGCTCAGGAACGGCAGGCCCAGCGCGACGAGGGCGCGGTACTGCTCGGTCGAGACGCTCCGGGCGATCATGGCGTAGCGCGAGTCGGGGTTGTCGGCCACGGCATCCGTGACGGTCTTCTGCACCTCGGCGGCGTCCTGACCGGTGACCGAGGCGATGCGGGCGGCCAGCTCCGGCCACTCGGTGGTGGTCTCGTCGCCGTCGTCGTCGCGGGTGGTGATGCCCTTCGCCGCGAGCATGGGGTCGATCTGGACGTCGTAGCGGTTGACGCTGCTGGCGAGGGGGATGCCGTTCTCGTCGACGATCGACCCGCGCGAGGCGTACTCGACGCGCGAACTCTGCAGACCCATCGAGAGGGAGTCGTCGACGTGTTCGCGGGCGTTGACGACCTGGATGTCGATGAGGCGCACCACGAAGGCGACCAGCACGATCAGGACGACGGCGAGGGCGATGACGGTGCGGCGGCGCGGGGACCGGGAGGCTGCTGTCGTCATGCGCTTATCGTGTCGCGGGCGTGGGCAGACCGTCGCTGATCGGCGGGGGTGTCGCCGATCCGGTCGCGGGCGCGGGGGCGTCGGCGGGCCGCGAGGGACCGTCCGGCGCGACCGCGGCACCCTCGGCGGGGTTGGAGGCGGTCGGAGCGGCGGGTTCGGTGGTCGAGGCGGCCGGGTCGGTCACCAGCGGCACCCCGGCGATCAGCGAGTTGTTCAC
>NZ_QAJB01000415.1:1107-1545 GCF_003061325.1 Microbacterium sp. HMWF026 | reverse complement strand
GCTCAGCACCGCCGCGACCGTGCGCTTCGGCATGCGGACCTCCTCGTCGACGACAGCGACGATACGCCGATCCACGGGGCGCGAGGCGGGTCTTGCGCGGGGCGTCGATGCGCGCGCCCGGAACCCCCTGCCGAGGCGCCTCAGCGCCGGGTCCCGGCCGGCGCGCCTCAGCGCCGGGTCGAGACCGTGACGGTGAACTTGCGGTCCCGCGCGACCTGGCGCGTGGGGCCCACCAGCCGCTCCAGCGCGGGGCGGTACCGCAGGGCGGAGTTCCACACGGTCCACAGCTCGCCGCCCGGCGCCAGCGCGCGGGCGACGTCGGCGAACATGCGCGGGGCCAGGTGGTCGGTGACCGCGGCCCCCGTGTGGAACGGCGGATTCAGCGCGATGAAGGTGGCGGCGGCATCCGGAACGGACGAGAGCACGTCGTCGCGCACC
>NZ_QAJB01000415.1:0-1097 GCF_003061325.1 Microbacterium sp. HMWF026 | reverse complement strand
CCGTTGGCCGCGGCGGTCGCGCGCGCCGAGGCGACGGCGACGGCCGACTGATCGCACGCGGTCACCTGAAGATCGGGATGCCGCATCGCCAGCGTGGCCGCGACCACGCCGGTCCCGCACGCGAGGTCGATCGCCTCGGCGCCGCGGGGCGCGGGCAGGTGCGCGAGCAGCAGTCGGGTGCCGATGTCGATCGACGCCCCCGCGAAGGCGCCGCCGAACGCGCGCACCCGCAGGCCGTCCACCTCGGCCTCGTCGGGTTGCGGGTCGGCGCCGTCGTGCGGGGCGCGCGCGACGAGAACGCGCGACTTCTGCCGGGCGTGCGAGACGTCGAGTCGGTCGAAGCGGCGGCGCAGCACCTCGTTCATCGAGACGCTCATGTGCTTGAGGCGCCCCCCGGCGAAGACGACGACGTCGGGGTGCGCGTGCAGGGCGATGAGCCCGGCGATGTCGTCGAGCGCCCGCAGCGACCGCGGAAGACGCAGCAGCACGACCCGCGCACCGCGCAGCAGCTCCGCGTCGAGGGCGTGCGAGGCGAACGTGCCGTCGAGCCCCGCCTCGGCGGCGTTGGCCGCGAGCGCGCGTTCGCCGAGCAGTTCGTCCTGATGCACGCGGATGCCGCGGGCCCCGGCATCCGCGGACCCCAGGGTGAGGGCGCCGTACGCGTCTCCGACCACGACGAGCTCGCCGCGGTCGAGCCCGTGGCGCGCGTCGGCGGACTCGTCGAGGATCAGGCGATCGGCCGCGTCGACGGCGACCAGATCCGGGCCCTCGAGGTCGGGGCCGCGGCGGAGGGCGTCGAGCGAGAGGGGCACCGCTTTACGGTACCCGGGCCGGACGGCGGGCCGATCGCGCCCGCCGTCGCCCGCGACGGTGCTTACCGGGTGCCGAAGTGGAAGGGCAGGGCCAGCGAGGCCGAGACGAGGATGATGCCGAGCGCGAAGAAGAGCGCGGGCGCGGCGAGCGAGAACGACAGGCCGGTCAGCAGCATGCCGCCGACGAACAGGATGAGCGAGACGATGAACATGAGGATCCCTTCGGTCGCTCCAGGCTATCGTGCCGGGTCGGCGGGTCGGTCCGCGGGCGGGGCGGGTCGCGTC
>NZ_QAJB01000414.1:0-5821 GCF_003061325.1 Microbacterium sp. HMWF026 | reverse complement strand
CAGGATGCCGGGGTGCCCGGCTTGCACGTGCCGGACAGCGTCGAGGTGGCCTTGTCGAGGTTCCACCCCTGTTTGGTCCAGTCCACGCTGACGCCGATGTTCTCGACGGCGGTCGCGCCGGCGGGGACGAGGCGCGGGTTGTCGGGGTTGCGCTCGAGCGTCGCGCCGTTCTTGTCGCGGTAGCGCACGTTGTCGTAAGTGAAGGTGAACGTCGCGCGGTCACCCGCCGACGACCCGTCGGCACGCAGGGTGCCGCCCGCCTCGCAGGCGCCGATCTCCCAGCGCGCCTGCACCTGATAGGGGGCGCTGCCGCTCGCGGGGGTGACCGCGCCGCGCTGTGACTCGGTTCCCCACACCTGGTGCTTGAAGTAGACCTTGATCTCGGGGTCGCGGTCGAAGACGGTGCTCTGCTCGTTGCTCCAGCCCTCGTACAGGACGTCGTTGCGGCGGGGAGGGGCGTCTCCCTGGTTGATCTTGTTGATCGTCCATTCGGCTCGCTTGCCGGATTCGCTGACGCTCGGACGGGATCCGACCGTGAACGTGTACCCCTTGGGCGCTTCTTTGCTCTGGGACGCGTCGACCTGCTGCGTCGTGGTGACCGCGCCGAACGACCGGCCGTCGAAGAAGGACTCGGCGCACATCGTGTACCGGTACGTCTCACCGTCGCGCTCCTTGGGGAACTGCTTCACGTCGCCGCCCGCCTTGGGGCTGCAGAAACGCCCCTCCGGCACGATGTCGAACCGCACCTCGCTGTCGGTGCCGTTCTGCTGCGCGGTCGCGCGCGCGTCGATCGTGGCGGTGCCGTCGCCGTTCGAGGTCGAGGTGAGTGTCAGCGTCGGGTTGGTGGGGGCGCCCACGCCGTGCGCGCTGCCGACCAGCTCGCTCCCGTTCGCGGCGCCGCCGAGGCCCGGCGGCGTCGAGAAGCGCGAGATGGGCTTGACCGTGATGCTCGTGGACGCGTTGGAGCCCACGGTGAAGCGGCGCACCTGCACGGTGTCCTGGTTGCGTCCGACGTTGACCTGGATCTTGTCGCCGACGGGGCTCGAGATCTCGAGGGTCCCGGTCTCGGCGCTGTCGACGCCGGTGATGACGAGATCGGCGACCCCGCCCTCGCCGCTGGTCTGCACGGGGGTGAACGTCAAGGCTCCGGGCTTGTTCGGGGCCCGATACGCCCATCCGGTGGTGCGGACGGCGCCGCGGGACTCGCCGACGCTGTTGACGGCGGTGACGACGTACTCGCGCTGCTCGCCGTTGGGTGCCGAGATCGGCGCGCACGTACCGTCGGCCGTGCACTGGCCGACGACCTGTCCGCCGGACCGCACGGTGAAGCCCGAGAGACCGGGATATGCCCGACGCGCCTCGCCCGGGTCGACCCGCAGGGTCACGGTGCCGTCGCCGAACGCGGTCTGACGCACGCTCGCGGGCGGCCGCGGGTAGCCGAGCAGGTCGAGCACCACCCGGGCGTCGCGCGTGGACGCGGTCGTCCGGCCCTGCGCGTCGCGCAGCGTGACGCTCGCGCTGCAGGTCGCGCCGGGGGCGTCGTCGCTCCACGACGCGAGGACGCCCGAGGTCGAGGCGACCGAGAAGTCGACCCCCGCACAGCTCGCGGTCGGACGCACGGCGACCACCTCGAGCGGGGTGCGCGGGAGCGGGTTGACCTCGCCGCTGGCGCCGACGACACCGATCGAGCAGCTCGATCCGGACGCCTGAGAGCACTGCGCCGAGGTGGTGCCGCCCTGCGGGAGTGTCGACGGAGCCGAGCCCACCCGCAGGACGAGGCGGGCGGGCGCGACGGCGTTGTGGCTGGTGACCGAGATGACCGCGGCGTTCTCGGTTCCCGGAACCGCGCGGTCGTTACCCGTGACGGTGACGGTGGACCCGTCGAGCGACACCGAGAACGCCGCGCCGGAGTAGTCCATCGCATACCGGATGCCGGCCCAGTCCTCGCGACCGAGCTGCCACGAGGTCATGTTGCGCAGGTCGAAGCTCGCCGTCTCGCCGGGGCCGACCGTGAGGGCCCCGGGACGCAGCTCGGGCTGGGGATCGCGGGCCACGACGCCGATCGGCACCGACAGCACCGTCCACTCCTCGCTGCCCGCCACCCGAACCGGAACGCGGCACGCGTCGGTGTAGGGCGAGCCCGATCCGGCGTCGTAGGTGACGACCGATCCGGCGACCGAGCACCGGCCCTCGGCCCGTACGCCGGTGGCTGCGACATCGGTGCCCACCTCGAGCGTGGCGCGGCGCGGCAGGGCGACGAGGGATGCCATGTCGAACGCCACCGAGGCGAGCTCGTCGACGCGTTGAGCCGCACCCGGACGCAGCGCCAGGGTGAGGTCGTCGTCGCCGGGTACGCGGAGGAAGGCATAGGTGGTCACGACGGCGTCACCGAGGCGACCGGTGACGGCGAACGGGATGACTCGCCGGGTGGTGGGCAGCGCACCCGAGATGCGACGGCCGTCCAACGTGAGGTCGGACGGATCGCCCCAGAGGGATACGTCGAGGTCGCCGACCTCTCCGCCCGACCAGGTCGCCCGGCCCGCGATGACGTCGACGCCGGTGGCGAAGTCGTCCCGGTTCTCGACGGTGAGCACGGTGTCCGTGACGACCGGGTAGTCCGGCACGTTCTCTCGGACGACCTTGACGACGACGAGGCCACGCCCCGTGTTGCCCGAGTCGGATTCGACGTCGTACAGGAACGACATGGTTCCCGGCTGCTCCCCCGCGCGCAGCACGACACCCGTGTCGGTGACGGTCTGGACGAAGCCGTTCAAACGCGCGTACTCGGGGTTGTCGCTGCCGTCGACGAGCGTCTCGGGCAGGTCGGGACGCACCCCGGTCAGCTTCAGCCGGCCCTGCGTGGGGTCGATGTCGTTCGCGAGGGGGCTGACCCTGATCGTGCGGTCCGCGCCGGCCTGCACCTGCACGTAATCGGTGAAGGTGATCGGACTGGGATTGGCCTCGGCATCCAGGACTCCGATGCGCACCGTGCCCTCGCCCGTGGCTCCCGACGAGTCCGAGACGCGGTAGCGGAAGGAGACCTGGCCGCGGTCGCCGGGGATCGAGGTGTAGAGGATCGCGGACCCGTCGGGCGAGATGGATGCCGTGCCCCGGTCGGGCTGCGCGACGATGCGATCGAGGGTGACGGCGTCGCCGTCGGGATCCACGCCGAAGCCGTGGAAGTCGATCGAGGTGGTGCCGCCGCTGAGGACGCGACCCTCGAGCGTGTCGGGCAGGGGCGCACGGTTGGCGTCGCCGCCGAGGACCGTGATGCGCACGGTCGCTTCGTCCCACAGACCCGGCGTACCCGTGGTGTAGACCCGGTAGGTCACCTCGTACGCGCCCGGCGTGGTGGGGGCCAGGTAGCGCAGCACGCCGCCCGAGGCGAACGCCAGGGCGTCGCTCGCCGGAAGGGCCTGGACGCTGGAGGGGTCGAGTGTCGGGCGACCGCCGGCGGGCGAGATGTCGTTGTCGAGGACCGGGATGTCGACCTGAGCGCCCGCACGCACGGTGACCGTGTCGTCGACCGCGATGGGCGCGATCTCGGGGGCCGGGGGGAGGAGGTAGACGGTGGCCTCTCCTCCGACGCGCGAACCGGCGTCGTCCGTGCCGTCCGAGACGGTGTAGGCGACGGTGCCCAGCAGACCGGCCGCCCCGTCGGCCGTGCTGCCCGAGACGCGCAGGTCGTTCTGGCCGACGGTGTCGACCGTGAGCGAGGCGCCATCCTCTGCCGTGGCGGCGACGTCGCTGAGCAGCAGCACTCGTCCGGTGGGGTTGGACACGGCGCTGAAGACGTCGAGGGTCGCATCCTCTTGCGGGCGGACGAACGCCACGACGGGTGAGGTCGACAGCTGCGCCGGGGCGTCGGCGGGGAGCATCGTGATGCGGGCCGTGCCGTTGGCATCCCGTCCCCCGCCGTTGACCGTGAAGTCGACGCGGTAGACGCCCGGCTGCGGCGCGGAGAAGTCGAAGGTCGTGCTGCCGCCGACGACCGTCGCGGTCGCCGCGGCGTCGTCGAGCACGCGCACCGACGTCAGCGACACGTCGCCGGCGGTACCGGTCACGTGGGGGCCGACGTCGACCGTGAGAGAGGAGCCGACCGTGTCGATCGCTGCGAAGGACTGCACGGCCAGGCCGGGGTCGGGGGCGACGCGGATAACGAGGGGTTTGGTCGTGACCGCACCGCGGGTGTCGGCGACGGTGACGTCGAGCTGGATGTTCTGCTCGCCGCCGGAACCGTCGTCGGCGTGCTGGTAGACGACATCGCCGCCCGGGGTCGCGGCGACCGTGCCGACTCCCCCGGGGTTGTCGACCGAGAGCAGCAGCAGCGGATCGCCGTCGGGGTCCACCCACCCGGGGAGCACCGGCACGGTGACCGTGCCGCCGCGGGCGACCTCGGGGGTCGGCCAGGGCTGCAGGCACTTCTCGACGCCGCACCAGACGGGTGCGGCATTGGCCTCGGGGCCCGAGACCGTCAGGGTGACGGTGGTCGGGGCCGACGTCAGCCCGTCGACGGCCGTGCCGTCGGTCACGGTGTAGGTGAAGGTCGCCGACCCCGTGGCCCCCGGCGCGACGCGCACGGCGAGACGCTGCCCGGAGTCCGTCACCGAGAGCGTGCCGAAGCCGGGGTCGAGCCCCGTGACGCTCTCGGCGACGATGCTGAGGACGTCCTCGTTGGGGTCGTGGTCGTTGAGCAGGACCGGAAGGGTGGTCAACCGGCCCGGCCGCACGCCGAACGCGTCGGGTTCGGCGATGGGCGGCTTGGGGTCGAGGACGACGCTGAGCTGCTCCTCGCTCTGCACGGCGGTCTGCTCGGTGCGGTCGTCGAGGGACCAGTTCTGGCTCGACGCGACGAGGGCTCCGTCGGGGACCGTCCACACCCACCCCGTGCGCGTCTCGTTGAGGATGATGGCGTGCTCGGTCGCGACGAAGACGGGGCGCCGCTGGTCGGGCATGGTGGCCCCGCCGTAATCGAGACCGGTCTCTCTGCTGTCGGAGCGCCACAGGGTGCCCCGTGAGTCGCCGGGCAGCAGCCATGCGGCATAAGCGACCCCCTGATGCGTCACGGGGCGGGCGGGTTGACCGAGGACGTTGCCGCCACCACCCACCTCTCGGCGCGGCTCGCTCCCGTCGACCGGGATGCTCCACAGCGACTGGTCGTCGGCGACGTACACGTCGCGGGCATCGGCGTCGGCATCGCCCACCACGACCTGGTCGCCCGTGTCGATGGTCACCGGGTCTTCGCCGCGCACCCACACGCGTCCGGCGTCGGCGTCGACCAGCACCCAGTCGTCACCCGCGGCCGAGAGGGCGGGCGAGGCGACGTCGGCGTCGAGGGCGTCTCGCCCGCGCAGCTCGTCGGTTTCGATGTCGTAGCGGATGACGGAGCGGTCGGCCGACGAGTAGGCGAAGAGCATGCCGCGCTCGTCGACGGCGATCGCGTCGGCCGTGTAGGACGGCACGTCGTCATCGCCGGCCGTGCCGAAGGGGTCGAGCTCGCTCGCCGCCTGGCCCGCTCGGCTCAGCCGGGTGGCGAACAGGGTGCCCGTGTCGGTGCGGTAGACGGCGTAGTCGCCCGCCGTGGCGACGGACGTGGTGCCCGGCGGGGTGTCGGGGGCGGCCTCGAGCTGCTCCTGCTGCAGATCGATCGGCTGCGCCTCGTCGATGCGCGTGAGCTTGCTGAAGCTGTCGGTGAAGAGGTACGCCCCGTCGCTGCCCTGGGCGACCTCGCTGGGGTTGCCCGCCGTGCGCACGGTGTCGAGCTCGCCCACGGTGGTGTTGACCCGGGCGTAGCGTTGGCCGTCACCGGTCTGCAGCGCCC
>NZ_QAJB01000413.1:6318-6790 GCF_003061325.1 Microbacterium sp. HMWF026 | reverse complement strand
CGCCGGGGCCGGGGCCGCAATATACGCCAACCGACGCCGCGACGGGGATTCCTTCTTTGCCGTAGCGCGCCAGCCGGTGGCTGCTTACTCTGGGCCCATTCGCGCAGTTTCACCGTCTCGATCGTGGCGACCGACCTCGGTGACGTCGCTCTCCCCCACTGGACACCAGAAGGAGCCCCCATGAGCCCGGATGACAAGACCAACACCTGCAGCTACCACATGGCCGGCAGCCTTCCGGCCGGCGGTGATCACCTCGGCGGCACCTTCGGCCAGGCACCGAGCCTGGACGGGTGGTACCCGCAGCGGTTGAAGGTCGAGCTGCTGCACCGCAACGGCGTCGCCGCCGACCCGCTGGGCGCCGATTTCGACTACGCGGCGGCGTTCGCCACGATCGACCTCGAGGCGCTCAAGGCGGACATCAAGGACCTGCTGACCACCTCGGTCGACTGGTGGCCGGCGGACTACGGCAACT
>NZ_QAJB01000413.1:0-6302 GCF_003061325.1 Microbacterium sp. HMWF026 | reverse complement strand
CGATGCAGCGGTTCGCTCCGATCGGCAGCTGGTGGGACAACGGCAACACCGACAAGTCCCGTCGCCTGCTGCAGCCGATCAAGCACAAGTACGGGAACGCGCTGTCGTGGGCCGATCTGATGGTCCTGACCGGGAACTGCTCGCTCGAGCTGATGGGTCTGCCGACGTACGGCTTCGCGGGAGGACGACTCGACGCCTGGGAGCCCGACGACGGCACCTGGTGGGGCCCCGAGGTCTGGAACCCGCACAACATCGAGAGCCCCGACGAGATGGTCAGCCGGGACGAACGCTGGCACGGTCAGAACGGCGACGCGGATTACGACCTGCAGAGCCCGCTGGCCGCGTCCCACCAGGCCCTGATCTACGTCAACCCCGAGGGGCCGTACGCCAACGGCGACCCGATGGGCTCGGCGCGGGACATCCGCATCACCTTCACGCGCATGGCGATGAACGACGAAGAGACCGTCGCCCTCATCGCCGGCGGTCACGCGTTCGGAAAGAGCCACGGTCAGGTGCCCGCGTCCCAGATCGGCCCGTCGCCCGAGCTCGCGCCGATCGAGTCGATGGGTCTCGGCTGGCACAACCCGGTCGGCAGCGGCAACGCCGAGAACACCTCGACCAACGGCATCGAGGGCAGCTGGACCCCGAACCCGATCCAGTGGGACAACGCCTATCTCGAGAACCTGTTCGCCTACGACTGGGAGCAGACGAAGAGTCCTGCCGGCGCCCTGCAGTGGACGCCCACCGACCCGGACGCGCCGAAGACCCCCGACGCGCACGTGCCGGGTCAGATGAACCCGCTGATGATGATGACCTCGGACATCGCGCTCAAGGTCGACCCGGAGTACCGCGCCGTCTGCGAACGCTTCCTGGCCGACTTCGACCTGTTCACGCTCGCGTTCTCGAAGGCCTGGTACAAGCTCACGCACCGCGACATGGGTCCCAAGCACCGGTATCTCGGCGCCGAGGTCACGATCTCCGACGATCTGCTGTGGCAGGATCCGCTCCCCGACACGGACGGAACCGTGCTCGACGACACCGACGTGGCGGCCCTCAAGAAGGCCGTCCTCGAGACGGGGCTGTCCGTGTCCGACCTCGTCTACACGGCCTTCTCCGCCGCGTCCACCTACCGCGACAGCGACAAGCGAGGTGGCGCGAACGGCGGCCGTCTCGCCCTCTCGCCGCAGAAGGACTGGGCGATCAACCGCCGCACCCTCCCGGTGATCGACGTGCTGCGGACCGTGCAGTCGGACTTCGCCGCATCATCGGACGGACGACAGGTGTCGCTCGCGGATCTCATCGTCCTCGCCGGCACGGCCGCGGTCGAGCAGGCGGCACGGGCGGCGGGCTCCGACGCCGATGTCCCGTTCACGCCGGGCCGTGTCGACACCACCCAGGAGCTCACCGACATCGAGATGTTCGAGTGGCTGCGCCCCGTCGCCGACGGCTTCCGCAACTTCGTGTCCGAGCGCTTCGAGCAGTTCGCCCCCGGTGTCGCGCCCGAGGCGGCGTTCCTCGACAAGGCGAACCTGTTCACGCTGACCGCGCCCGAGTGGGCCGTCCTCACGGCGGGGCTCCGCGTCCTCGGCGCGAACTGGGACGGGTCGGACCGGGGTGTGTTCACCGATCGCGTCGGTGTCCTCACGACGGACTTCTTCGTGAACCTGACCGACACCGACCTGGTCTGGACCAAGGACGACGACACCGCGTCGACCTTCACCGGTCGCGTCCAGGCGACCGGCGAGGCCCGCTGGCGGGCCTCGCGCAACGACCTGGTGTTCGGCTCGAACGCGCAGCTCCGCTCGATCGCCGACGCCTACGCGGGCGCCGACGGGCAGGAGAGGTTCGTCCGCGACTTCGTCCAGGTCTGGTCGAAGGTCATGATGCTGGACCGCTACGACGTCAAGGGTCACAAGCGCTACGGAGCGATGGCCGCCTGACCACGCCGCCCCGATCGTCGCTCCCTCTCGTCTCGAAGAGGGGGCGACGTTCGTCTTCGGCGACGGGTCCGTTCGTCGGGAGTGCCGGAGACGCACACGGGCCCCCGTTCCGAGGAACGAGGGCCCGCGCGGAGGTGAGGTCAGTTCACCCGGGAGCGGCGTCGGCCGATCGCCAGGGCCGCACCGGCGGCCACCATGAGCAGCGCACCGATCCCCAGGCCCCAGGGAAGGTCCGCGCCGGTCGCGGCGAGCGCACGCGGAGCGACCACCTGCACGGGGATCGACGCGAACGTCCGACCGTCGTCGCGCACGATCACCAGCGTGTGGGCGCCGAGCGCGAAGTCCGCCGGCACATTCACGCGGAACGTCACCGAACCGCGATCGTCGGCCTTCGGAATGCCCGTGATCACGAGCGGCTGGCTGTTCAGCGTCGCCGCGAGCTGCTCACCGGGCTTGACCCCCGTCACCGTCGCGGTGAACGACCCGCCGCGCTCGACACGCGAGGAGCTGACCGTGGCCGTGGTGCCCGCCGCCGCGTTCGCGACGGGAGTGGCGGACGCGG
This sequence comes from Microbacterium sp. HMWF026, assembly GCF_003061325.1. Lineage (NCBI taxonomy): Bacteria > Bacillati > Actinomycetota > Actinomycetes > Micrococcales > Microbacteriaceae > Microbacterium > Microbacterium sp. HMWF026. The sequence goes on along the minus strand of NZ_QAJB01000413.1, from coordinate 3,800 downwards.
ATGCCGAGGGGCTCGGCGACGAGGTGGGCTGGTCGGTCGGGGCCGTCGTGGGTTCCGGCGACGCCGTGGGCAGGCCCGTCGGGGCCACCGTGGGCTCCGGCGAGGCGGTCGGCGAGGCGGTCGGCGAGGCCGTCGGCGAGGCGGTCGGCGACGCGGTCGGCGACGCGGTCGGCGAAGCCGTGGGCGACGCCGTGGGCGAGGCCGTCGGAGTCGGCGTCACGCCGCTCTCGAGCGTCCCCTTCGTGAACAGCGTCGTCACCTCGGTGGCATCCAGAGCCCGTCCGTACACCCGCACGTCGTCGAGGTCGCCCCCGAACAGACGGTCCGCGGGATACTGCGACTTGGCCAGCAGACCGCCCACGCCCTTCAGCGCTTCCAGGTCGGAGGCGTCGAAGATCGCGGCGACCTCGGCCACCTTGACCCCGTCGACGTACGTGACGAGCGTCTTCTTGCCCGTCAGCACGATCGTGACCTGCGCCCATTCGTTCGGCTGCAGACGCGCCGCACCGGACTTGTTCTCGGTGAAGCCCGACTTGACAGCCGCCGCGACCCCACCGCAATCGGGGCTGGTGAACAGGTAGTTCGTCGTGCTCGATCCGAGAGACAGCGGCCACTCGCACGCGGCGGTGCCGTCCCACTTGACCCAGGTCGACACCGTCAGATCGGCCGTTCCGTCGGGGACGACGCTCCCGCCGATCTGAGCGAAGGCGGCGGTCGATCCCGGCGCACCACCGGGGAACGAGATGGCCGAGTCGCCGTCTTCGCCACGCGCGCCGGTCGCCGCCGTGGCGCCGACCCCGCGGATGGTGGCGTCGTGACCACGGCCGGAGACGTCGGTGATGCGTGCTCCGTCGATCGTGGCGCCGGCTCCGTCGAAGCTGTAGTGCAGCAGCAGGTCCTTCTCGGGCGCGGTCACCGTCATGGGCAGCTTCGTCGACCGGCCATCGGTCGACGTGGCCGTGATGACGACCGAGCCGGGGGCGATACCGGCAACCCGGCCCGACGCGTCGATCGACGCCACCGCGCGGTCGCTCGACGTCCAGGTCACCTTCTGATCGGCGTTGGCCGGTGCGACGGTGGCGGTCACCGTTTCGGTCGCGCCGACGGCGACGACGCTCGATCCGTATCCCAGGGTGATCGCGGTGGATGCCACCGGGGTACCGACGGCGGTGATCGTCGCGAGCGCCGTGGTCGCCGACCCGTCGTCGAGCGCACCGCGCACCTCGACCGAGTCGCCGGGCGCCTTCAGGGCGGAGAGGTCCTGCTCGTCCCAGGTCACGCCGACGTCGATCGTTCCGGCGGCGCGAGTGGCCGTGACCGTGGCGGGGAGGGCGACCGACGTCGTTCCCGGGGCGACCTCGACCGAGACCGGGGCGACCGCGGTCACGAGGTCGTTGGCGTTGTACTTCGCGATCAGGCGGTCGCGCTCCTCGCGAGTGATCCCGAAGGCGACGCCGTGACGCGGGGACGGCGGAAGCGAGTACTGCGCGGGGACCTTCCAGTCGACCTTCCCCTCTTCGAGCGACTCGGTGTACAGCGGGATGTAGCCGCCGCCGCCGTACCAGTCGACGAGCACGTAGTTGCGGTCGCCGTTGATGTCACCCGGGTTCGAGCGGAAGGCCGAAGGACCCTCGGTCTCGGGAAGACCGGCACGAGCCGAGAGGCAGGTGTCGAACTTCGTCCATTCGCCCGACGAGGACGGGGCCCGCAGGTCGGTGCCCTTCTCGGCCACGATGTCGGGGCGGCACGCGGTTTCCTCGGTGCCCTTCGTGAAGCGGTAGTAGACGCCGTCGCGCTCCAGGATCGTGGTGTCGATCAGGCCGGCGTTGGTCTTGCGCAGCCCGTCGATGTCCTGCGACTTGATGTACGGCACCGCGGGGGTGAAGTTCACGAAGTCGCGCGTGGTGGCCATGAGGATCTGCGGCCCGTTGCCGTCGTCCTGCGTGTGAGCGTCATCGACGAAGAGCCGCGAGGACCAGTACACGACGTAAGCGTCGATGGTCGGGTCGTAGTGCGCTTCCGGCGCCCAGGTCATGCCCGCGCTGGGGGGCGACACCTCGATGTGGCGCTGCTCGCCCCAGTTGACGAGGTCGGTCGACTCCCAGATCTCGAGGTAGCGGCTGCCCTTGTCGGTCGGGAAGCCGTAACGCGCGGCAGACAGATCTGTGGCGATGAGGAAGAACCGGTCCCCCTCCTTCGAGCGCAGCACGAACGGGTCGCGCAGGCCCATGTCCCCCTTCGTCGACTCGAGGACGGGTTCGGCGTTGTTCAGCGTGCGCCAGTTGAGCGCGTCATTGCCCTCCGAGACGGCGAAGCGGATCTTCTCCCCGTCGATGCTGTTGTCGCGGAAGTAGACGAACATGTAGGCCTCGTCGTCCTCACGCGTGTGCGTCGATGCCTTCAGGACGGTGATCGGCAGCTCCACGGTCCGAGTCGCGGCCCCCAGAGTCAGTGTGGCGGTGAGCGTGACCTGCTGATCCTGGGCGCCCCGGGTGACACTGCCCTCGCGGACGACGTTCGGTTCGGTGCCGCTATCGGCGTCGGACACCACCGAGGGGTTGGACGACGACCAGGCGATCTTCACATCGCCGGCCTGCGCAGAAGAGAACTGCCCCGAGACCTGGGCACCGTTGGCGGGAAGGGTGATCGAGCCGCGAACGTCGCCGGAGAGTCCGGCCTGTGCGGGCAGCGCGTCGGCGATCTGCCGAACGGCCTCGTCCTGTTCGTTGGCCGAGAGAGCACGCACCGTCACCGAGACCCCTGCACCGACCCGGGTCTGGCCACCGAGCGAGAACGTCGGGGTGAGGGTCGCGGTGGCATCGCCGGCGCTGGCGGACGGACGTGTGATCGTCCCGTCGGCTGCGACGACGCCCGCATCGCTCGTGGTCCAGGTGACGGCCGAGCCCGCTGCCGTCGTGGTCGGCAGCGTCAGGTCGCGGTCGACGCTCGAGGTGTCGCCGAGCGACACCGAGTCCGACGCCAGCACGGCACGGTAGCCGTCGGCACCGACGGCGCGCAGGTCGTCGGCCGACAGCGCGCTCGTCCAGATGCGCACGTCGTCGATGGCGCCGGCGTAGAACGGGTCGTTCCAGAAGGACCGTCCGAGATACCCGCCGACACCGTTCTGGCCGAGAGCGGCGTCGATGGTCTGCGCGATTCCGGTCTGCTCCGCGTCGCCGCCGTCGAGCTGCCCGTTGACGTAGTACGCGATACGCTGGCCGGGCTGGAACACCAGGGCGATGTTGGCCCACTGCCCGACCGGCAGGGCGGCACCGCCGTTGCCGACGCGGCGTTCGCCCGTGCCGTCCGAGACGGCTGCGTACGTTCCGTTGCAACTGGTGGATGCCAGCAGGTTCTTCGTCGTCGAGCGCCCCAGACCGAACGCGAGCTGGCATGCGCCGTTGCCCGCGCCCTCCCACTTCGTCCACATGCTGACCGTCACGGCCTTGTCGCCCGCTCCGACGATGTCGTTGGGCAGCGACACGTACGACGCGACCGCGTCGGCGTCGTTCGGCCCGCCCGACAGGCGGATGGCCTTGTCGCCGTCAGCACCTGTGACACCGGGGACGACGGTGATGCCGCCGTTTCCGACGACGCCGTCGGTGCGCGTCGCGCGGACACCGGTGTCGGGGATGGCGGCACCGGCACCGAGAGTGCCGCTGAGGGTGTCGAACGTGTAGTGCAGCCCAGGATCGACCACCGGCGCGGCGATCGCCGCGGGCGGGGTGACCAGGGCCGACGCCGTGACCACGGCGATGGCGGTGGCGGCGAGCAGACGGGGGACGCGCATGGGGGTGGAC
>NZ_QAJB01000412.1:0-1679 GCF_003061325.1 Microbacterium sp. HMWF026 | reverse complement strand
CCCTTCGCACCCACCCCCGGGTTGAACACCGTCGGCGGCAGGCGCCGCGCGCTCAGCTCTCGCCGGGGTAGACCACGCCGATCTGCCGGCGCACCTCGTCGAGCACTCCCATGATCGCGACCGATTCGTCCAGGGGCAGGATGCCGTTGGCCGCCGCGCCCTCGGACACGAAGCGTTCCGCGGCCTGCGCCTGGAACTGCATCCCGCGTCCGTCGACGCTGCCGTCGAAGCTCTCGAGCACCTCGCCCGAGGGCGAGACGACGCGCATCGTGGTGGGGGTGTACCAGACGCGGTCGACCTCGATGCGGGCATCGGTGCCGACGATCTGGGCCGTGTTGAGCCCCGCTCCGCGCGACGACGACACGCTGGTCGACAGCGCCCCGCTCGAGTGGACGAAAGCGGTCGCGACCTCGGCATCGCTACCGGCGTCCGACAGCCGCGCGACCGCCGTGATGCGCTCGGGCAGACCGAGCACGTCGATGGCGAACGAGATGGGGTAGATGCCGAGGTCGAGCAGGGCGCCGCCGCCGAGAGCGAGGTCGTTGAGGCGGTGCGTGGGGTCGGTCGAGATCTTCTGCGTGTGGTCGGCCGAGACGACGCGGATCTCGCCGAGCGTGCCGGCCGCGATGATCTCGCGGATGCGCACCATGTGCGGCAGGTACCGCGTCCACATCGCCTCCATCGCCAGCAGGCCGGCGTCGGCGGCGGCGTCGCGGATGCGCGCGGCCTCGCCGGCGTTGAGGGTGAAGGGCTTCTCGACCAGCACGTGCTTGCCGTGCGCGAGCGCGAGCAGCGCGTTGTCGACGTGCGAGGGGTGCGGGGTCGCGATGTAGACGATGTCGACGTCGGGGTCGGCGACGAGCTCCTCGTACGAACCGTGCGCGTGCGCGATGTCGTACTGCGCGGCGAAGGCGCGGGCGCTGTCGATGCTGCGCGAGCCGACGGCGGTGACGTCGAGGCCCGCGGTACGCAGGTCGGAGGTGAAGGCGTGCGCGATGCCGCCCGTTGCGAGGATGCCCCAGTGCAGTCCGGTCATGGCATCCACCGTATCGGCGACGGCGGGCTCCGCGGCCCGACGGGACGCGATGCGACGTCGATCCCCGGCGGACGCGCCCGCGCGGCCTAGGCTCGCTGCATGACGCCGGTCGAGCGCTTCCGTGAGCTGTTGTCCATCCCGACCGTCTCGCGCACCGATCCGGCCGAGGTCGACGACGAGGCTTTCGCGCTGTTCCACGCCGCCCTCGAACGCCTCTACCCGCTGGTGCACGCGCGGCTCGAGCGCGAGGTCGTCGCGGGCCGCTCGCTGCTGTACCGCTGGGCCGGACGCAGCGCCGACGCGCCCCTCGTGCTGCTCGCCCACCAGGACGTCGTCCCCGTCGACGGGCAGGTGTGGCGGCATCCCCCCTTCGCCGCCGAGGTGGTGGGGGAGGGGGCGGATGCCGCGATCCACGCGCGCGGCGCGATCGACGACAAGGGGGCGCTGGTGGCGATCCTCGAGGCCGTCGAGGCCGCGCTCGCCGACGGCGTGACCCCGGCCGCCGACGTCTGGCTGGCGTTCGGCCACGACGAAGAGACGCGGGGGAGCGGCGCCCGGGCGATGGCGGCGCTTCTCGCCGCGCGGGGTGTGCGCCCCGCGATGGTGCTCGACGAGGGCGGCGCGGTGGTGGACGGTGCCGTGC
>NZ_QAJB01000045.1:0-8445 GCF_003061325.1 Microbacterium sp. HMWF026 | reverse complement strand
CGGCGCCGGCCCCGGCCCCGGCCCCGGCGCGGTCGCGCCGCACGGAGCGCGAATCCGGCGCTCTCGCGGATCCCGGTCCGGGTGACGCACATCGTCCGCACCGGGGCAAGAGCAACCGTCGGCGCGATCGAACGCGATAGGAACGACAGGGACAGACGCCACCGCTCCCGAGAAGAGGGCTCCGATGACGACCTCCCCGCACACCGTGCTCCGCACCGACGACCGGACGGGGGTGGCATCGTGAGGCTCACCGACACCAGCGACCTGTGGTGGAAGACCGCCGTCTTCTACAACCTCGACGTGAAGACCTACCTGGATGCCGACGACGACGGCGTCGGAGACCTGCGCGGTCTCGCCCAGCGGCTCGATCACCTCGCCGAGCTCGGCGTCACGTGCCTCTGGCTCGCGCCCTTCTACCCCTCTCCGCAGCGCGACAACGGCTACGACATCGAGGACTACTACGGCGTCGACCCGCGCTACGGATCGCTCGGCGACATGGTCGAGGTGCTGCGCACCGCGCACGACCGCGGGATGCGGGTGATCGTCGACCTCGTCGTGAATCACACCTCGGACCGGCATCCCTGGTTCCGAGAGGCGCGCACGAGCCCCGACAACCGCTACCGGCACTTCTACCAGTGGCGCGACGAGGTGCCCGAGGACGCCCCCGCGAGCATGTTCCCCGACGTCGAGGACGGCGTCTGGTTCTTCGACGAGACCGCCGGGCAGTTCTACAAGCACTCGTTCTACCGTCACCAGCCCGACCTGGCCACCGACCATCCCGAGGTGCGCGAAGAGATCGCCAAGGTCATCGGGTTCTGGCTCGAGCTCGGCATCGACGGTTTCCGCATGGATGCCGTGCCCCACCTCATCGACGGCGACGACGGTCCCGAGCACGACTTCCTCCGCGCCCTGCGGGGGTACGTCTCGCGTCGCAGCGGCCACGCGATGATGCTCGGCGAGGTGAACCTGCCGTACGACGAGCAGCTGCGCTTCTTCGGCGATGCCGACGGCGACGAGTTGACCATGCAGTTCGACTTCGTCGCCAATCAGCGCCTGTATCTCGCTCTGGCCCGGCAGGACGCCTCTGCGCTGCGCGACGCGCTGCTGACGCGACCCGAGATCGCCCGCGGCAATCAGTGGGGCAACTTCGTGCGCAATCACGACGAGCTCACCCTCGACCAGCTCAGCGCGGACGAGCGCGACGAGGTCTTCGCCGCCTTCGCGCCCGAGGAGGGGCAGCGCATCCACGGGCGCGGCATCACCCGCCGCCTGCCGTCGATGCTGGACGGCGATCCCCGGCGCATCCGCATGGTCTACAGCCTGATGTTCTCTCTGCCCGGAGCGCCGGTGCTGTACTACGGCGAAGAGATCGGCATGGGCGAGAATCCGTCGATCTCGGGCAGTCGCGCGGCCGTGCGCACGCCGATGCAGTGGACCGCGGACGCCGACGCGGGCTTCTCGGGGGCGGAAGAGTTCATCGCCGACGTGGTTCCGGGCGGCTTCGGGCCCGAGCACGTCAATGTCGCACAGCAGCGCCGCGACCCCGACTCGATGCTGCGCTTCGTCCAGAACCTCGTGCGCCACTACCGGGCGTCGCCCGAGATCGGCTGGGGGGAGCTCGGCATCCTGGATCAACCGCACCCGTGCGTCCTGGCCCACTCGGTCACGAGCGAGCTGGGGATGCTCGTCGCGGTCCACAACTTCGCCCCGGACGGGCGCACCTTCCGGCTGCGCATCGAGGGGGCGGATGCCGAGGGCTGGCGTCTCGTCGATCTGCTCGACGAGGCGCCGGGCGGCGAGGCGTTCGACGGTGACGGGTTCGACGTCACCCTCGACGGCTACGGCCACCGGTGGTGGCGCGTGCTGCGACCGGGGGAGCGGCGCATCGCCTGAGGCGATCAGCCGGGCCCACCGGCCCCGGACCGAAGAGGGCGGGCACGGCACCCCCCAATGGTGTCGTGCCCGCCGCCGGTGCGGTCGGCCGACCACGACCGGCGTGCGCGGGCGGAGCGTCCCCCACGGCCACTCCGCCCGCTGCTCGACCATCCAAGCACAGCACTCCGTAAATAGCACCCGGGTGCAGACCGTAATTACGACCATCGCCCCGGTCGCTTAGGATCGGAGAGTGGGTCGCGGCGCAGTCGGACCACCCTCGCGGTACTCCCGCCGAGTGGTGGCGAACGTGGATCGCCTGCGGCGGGCGAAAGGGCTCACCGTCGGCGAGCTGCTCAGTCGCGCCGGAATGACCAAGAGCTACTACCAGTCGCGCGCCGGTCTCTCGCTGCCGTACAACACCAACGATCTCGAGGCCCTCGCCACCGCCCTCGGCGTCACGCCCGAAGAGGTCGCGAGCCCCGAGTTCGCGGGCCGCATCGAGATGCGCGTGCCCGTGCGTCCCCTCGCCGAGCGCGTCCGTCGTCTGATGGCGAGCCAGGATGCGGGCGACGACGATCTGCTCGACCACGTCGCGGGTATCGACCCGGCTCTCGCCGACAGCGCCCGTGCGCTGCTGTCGGCTGAGACGAACACCGTCGTGCTGGACGAAGAGGTGCTGCGCCTGATCGCGCACTGGGCCGACGTTCCCGGCGAATACCTCATCGACTACACCGACGAGGCCGTGACCGACCGCACCGAGGCCGAACTCGAACTGCGGGATGCCATGCGCGCGGCGGGGGCGAGCGCCGTGCAGTTCCGTGCGCTCGGGCAGATGTCGCCCGATGCGCTGCGGGCGATCGCCCGCTCGCTGCGCGGCGGACCGCCCGCCACCTGATCGATCGACGGGAAACGGCTGTGACCGAGACGCAAGAGGCGATGGCGCGCGTGCGCGCCCGCGTCGACCGCGCGGTCGCCCGGGCGCACCTCGTCCCCGGGATGACCTTCGCCGAGGTCGTCGGCGCGGTCGAGGGGGCTCTCGGCATCCGTCTGCGGATCGTCGCCGAACCCGACACGTCCGGATGGGGCACGCTGACGGGATTCCTGACGTTCTTCCCGGGTCGTTGCGAGGGGAGCATCCACGTCCGTGCCGCGGATGCGCCGGTGTACCGCGAGTTCGCCGCCTCGCACGAGCTGGGGCACCTGCTCGACGACGCCCACTGCGCCGGGGCGTTCTGGGAGCGCTCCTCGGTCCCCCCGCACGACGACCCCCGCCTCACCTCGCCCGAGGCCGAGGCCGAGTTGGTCGCCGAGCACATCGCCCACCGCATCGCGGGGCTGCGCTACGCGGGCCCCCGGGTCGCCGAGGAATCCTGGTGACCGTCGTCCTGATCGACGTCGCTCTGGCGGCCCTGCTGCTGGTGGTCGTCGCCCGCGCGCGCACCGCCGTGCGTCAGCCGCGGACCCGTATCGCCTGGCTCGCCGCGCTGGTCGGGGCCGTGGCGCTGCTGACGCAGGGAACCGTCGTTTCCCTGCCGCTGATGGACGGCCTGCTGGGCGGGACGAACATCCTCAAACTCGTCCAGAACGTCCTGACGATGGTGGCGCTGTGGCTCGGCATTCAAGCCGGAACGGCACCCCTGACCGCTCGGGTGCGGACGCTGCGGTGGGGCCTTCCGGCGTCGCTCGCCGCGGTGTTCGCCGCGGTGTTCTTCGTCGCGCTGCCCGAGCGAGGGACGTCGTCGTTCCGCTTCATCGAGGATGCCGTCGTCACCTCCACCGGAGCGTGGGTGTACGGCGTCGTGCACATGGCCGGGATTGCGGGACTGGGCGTGCTGCTGTGCACCTCGGCGAGTCGTTCCCTGCCGGGGGTGCGCCCGTGGTTCCGCGCCGGAGCGATCGGCATCGTGCTGGGCTGCGTGAGCGAGATCGTCGACCTCACCCTCACCCGCTTCTTCGCCCCGGACGCGGTGGTCAGCGCCCTGTTCGACCCCCTGTTCTACCTGGGCGTCCTCGCCTTCGTCATCGGCATCCTGCGCTCCTCGCGGGTGTCCGCGCTCATCCGTCGCCGGGGCGAGACCCTGCTCGATGACCTGCGCACGGTCGCCCGCACGCGCGGCGTCGCCGAGGCGGCCGCGGGCGGCGGGACGGACGGGCGCCTGCACGCCCTGCGGGTCGCGGTCGAGGACCGCGCGATCGCCACCTCGACGCCGCTCGACGCCGGCGAACGGGGACTGCTCGACGCCGTCGACCTCCACCTGACCCGCGACCTCCCGGGAGTCCGCCCATGATTCGATCCCTCGCCGCCGGCGCCGCCGCCACCGGTGCCGTCGCCCTGGCCGCCCACGCAGCCCTCGGCGGGTACGTCGCGCGCCGCCTGATCGCCCCCCGCGCGGCGAAGAGCTACGCCCCGATCCGCATCGGGGACGGCACCGTCTCGGTCGCCGCCACCGCCGACAGTCGGCAGCCGGGGACGTACGGCATGTGGCTCCCGGACGGTTCCCACCTCGTGATCGGCGACATCGTCGGCGACGAGGGCGAGCGGATCGAACGCGCGCTGCTGGAGCGGCCCGCGCACCTGCCCGACGGTGAGGCCGCGGGTGCCTGGACCTCGCAGAGCATCGGCACCCCCGAGTCCGTCGGACCGACCCGGCACGTCGCGATCCCGCTCACCCGCGGAGGCACCGCCGACGCGTGGGAGATCGGAGACCCGGATGCCGCCGACGGGCGCTGGACCATCCACGTGCACGGTCTGCGCTCGAGCCGCCACGGCGCTCTGCGCTCGACACCCGCGGCGGCGGACGCCGGGTGGATGTCGCTCGTCGTCTCGTACGCCGGCGACGACGAGGCCGCTCCCGCCGAGTCGCTGCCGTCCTCTCTGGGGACGCGCGAGTGGCGCGACGTGGACGACGCGATCGGCTACGCGGTGTCGCGGGGCGCTCGAGAGATCGTGCTCGTGGCGTGGTCGATGGGCGGGACGATCGCGATGCTCGCGCTCGAGCGCTCGGTCCACCGCGAGGCCGTCGCGGGGCTCGTGCTCATCGCGCCGGCCCTGGACTGGACCCGCATCGTCGACCGCGCGATCCGGGGCGCGCGGCTGCCCGCCTCTGTCGGTGCGGCGGCCCTCACGGTGCTCGGCAGCCGCCTCGGCTCCCGCGCGCTCGGGCTCATCGAGGCGGTGGACGCCCGCGCCCTGAACTGGGTGGACGGGCCGCGTCCGGCGCCGGCGGTGCCGACGCTGATCGTGCACAGCCTGCGCGACCCGGTCGTCCCGGTGAGCGGGTCGATGGCGTACGTCAAGCGGCATCCGGATGCCGAGCTCGTCGCCTTCGACGCGAGCGGCCACTGCAACGAGGCCAACCAGGATCCGCGTCGCTTCCACGACGCGATCACGGGGTTCCTGCGCGCGCTCTGAGGCCGGGGGCGCTCCTCGCCCGTTGCGGACGGCCGGGCTACAGGCCCAGCACCCCGCGCAGGTAGGTGTTGCGGAACACGCCGCGCGGGTCGCTCTGGCGCACGACGTCCACGAAGTCCTGCGCGCGCGGCAGCGTCGACCGCACCTGATCACCGGACATCGTGAACGCCTTGCCCCAGTGCGGGCGCGCGTCGAACGGTGCGAGCGCGGCCTCGATGTGCGGCAGCACCGACAGCACGCCGTCGGTGTCGTTGCGCCAGGTGAAGTGGATCGCGAGGACGTCGCGGCGGTACGCCGGGCTGAGCCACAGCTCGTCGGCGGCGACGGTGCGCAGCTCGGTGACGAGCAGCTGCGCGTCGAAGGACGGCGCGACGGCCCGCACGGCCGCGAGGGCCTCGGCGGCGTGCGCCAGCGGGACGAAGTACTCGGACTGGATCTCGTCGCCGTCGCTGGGCAGCGCATCGGCGCGGAAGTGCGGCAGCCGCGTGTGCCACGGCCCCGAGCTGCCGCGCGGGGTGGTGTTGTCGACCGTGCGGATGCGGCCGAGGTGGATGTCGTCGCCCACCGGTCGACCGCCCAGCTCTTCGACCCAGCCGGTCGTCCCCGTGTCGCTCTTCGCCCAGACCAGGTCGTGGGCCGGGTCGCCCCACGTGGTGAAGATGCTCACGCTGCGGGCGCCACCCAGGACCGCGATCGGGTCGGTGGCGATGTCGTCCCACGCCACGCCGGTGTAGGCCTGCTGGGTGACGGCGTAGGTGGGCTCGGTGCGCAGCTCGACGGCCGTGATCACGCCGAGGGCCCCCAGGCTGAGGGCCGCCGCCGGGAATCGCGGGTCGTCGTGGTCGATGCGGTGCGTGGTGCCGTCGGCATCCATGATCTCGACCGCGGTCAGCGCGCTCGACAGATTGCCGTTGGTCACCCCCGAACCGTGGGTGCCGGTCGCCGTGGCGCCGGTGACCGAGATGTGCGGGAGCGAGCCGAGGTTGTGCAGCGCCCGCCCCTCGGCCTCGAGCACCGGGGCGAGCTCGGCGAAGGTCACGAGGCCCTCGACGCGCACGCGATCGCCGTCGACCGCGATGCGCGTGGGCATGCGCTCGAGCGACACGAGGGTGCCCTCGCTGTCGGCGATGTCGTTGAACGTGTGGCGCGTGGCCTGCACGCGCAGCAGATCGGCGGATGCCACCACCTCGGCGAGCTCGTCGGCGTCGGCCGGGAGCAGCACCTCGGGGGCGCGGTAGCGGTGGTTGCCCGACCAGGTGGTACCGGCCGCTCGGGTGTCGATCATGGAGGCTCCTCGCGTCGTCGCCCCTCCATCCTGCCCCGGACCGCCGACACCGGGGTCGATGGCGCCGGTCAGCGCGTGGGGAACAGCGTCGCGTCGAACACCGTCTCGGCGGCGCCCACGAGCAGTCTGTCCTCGCCCAGATCGGCCGTGGCCAGCGTCAATCCCTCGGCGCACGCGGGCATGGTCTGCGCGCGCACCTGCGCGTCCAGCCCCGCCAGGTCGAGCTCGGCGAGGGTCGCGAGGAAACCGCCCAGCACGATGACCGCCGGGTTCAGCACGTTCGCGGCATTGGCGAGGGCGGTGGCGAGGATGCGGCGCTGCCGGGCGATCTCGGCGCGGGCCGCCGCATCGGCGTCGCCCGCCAGCGCCTCGGCCAGGGCCGCGTCGTCGCCGGAACCCAGGCCCACGGCCGCCAGCAGCAGCGCGCGACTCACCTCGTCCTCGAGGACGCCGTCGGCGGCGCGGCGATCGGAGGGGTCGACGATGCCGGGCCGGTTCTGTCCGAATTCGCCCGCGTACCCCCCGGCTCCGCCGAGGGGAACACCGCCCACGATGACCGCTCCACCGATGCCGCTCGCTCCGCCGTTGAGGTAGACGACGTCGTCGACGCCGCGCGCGGCCCCGAACAGGTGCTCGGCCAGGGCGCCGAGCGCCGCGTCGTTGGCGACGTGGGTCGCCAGGCCCGTGGCATCCGTCACCATCCGCGCCAGGGGCGCGTCGGCCCATCCCAGGTGCGGTGCCTCTCGCACCAGACCGTCGGCGGCGCGGACGGGGCCCGGGACGGCCACGCCGATCCCGACGACGCGCGCATCGCGGAGGGGGCCGTCGCGCCAGGCGGTGACGCGGTCGGCGATGAGCGCGGCGGTGCGTTCCGGGGTGAGCAGCTCACACTGGTCGAGGCGCTCGCGCACCACGATCGTGCCGTCGAACGCCACGGCGCCCAGGTCGAGGGCATCGACCTCGGGGTTGGCCGCGACCGCGACCACCCGCGGGTCGGGTTGCACGATCGGCGACGGTCGGCCGACCCGGCCCTGCGCCGCGGACGCCGTCTCGACGACCAGGCCGGACCGCTGCAGCTCGCCCACGAGATCGGCGATCGTCGAGCGGTTCAGCCCCGTCGCCTCGGTGAGCGCCGCACGCGAACGCGGACCCGCCCGATGCACGGTGCGCAGCACGAGGGCCAGGTTGGCGCGGCGCATGCCGTCGCCCCGACTGCCCGCGGTGACCATCCGACCACTGTGCCACGCCGCGGATGCGTGAGGCGGCGCCGGACTCCCACCCCGGCCACAACCGGGCGGTGCCAGGATCGGATCATGGACCTCTCCGGCATCCCCATCACGACCATCCGCGGCGAAGAGACGACCTTCGGCGACCTGACCGCGGGCAAGGCGGCGCTCGTGGTCAACGTCGCCTCGCGGTGCGGCCTGGCTCCGCAGTACGAGGCGCTCGAGGCGCTGCACAAGAAGTACGCCGATCGCGGCTTCACCGTCATCGGCTTCCCCAGCAACCAGTTCCTGCAGGAGCTCAGCGACGAGGACAAGATCGCCGAGTACTGCTCCGCGACCTGGGGGGTGACCTTTCCGATGTCCGAGAAGGTCAAGATCAACGGCCGTCACGCCCACCCGCTGTACAAGGAGCTGACGGCGACCCCGGATGCCGAGGGCAAGACCGGCCGCATCTCGTGGAACTTCGAGAAGTTCGTCGTCTCGCCCGACGGCCGCGTGACGCGGTTCAGCCCGCGGACCCTGCCCGACGCCCCCGAGGTCGTCGCCGCGATCGAGGACGCCCTCCCGCGCTGAGCGTCCCGCCCCGGGCGCCGGGGCCCCCGGCGCTCCGGTCCCGGCCCCCGGCGCTCCGGCCCGGGCCCAGACCC
>NZ_QAJB01000411.1:3279-4764 GCF_003061325.1 Microbacterium sp. HMWF026 | reverse complement strand
GCCTGCGAGGGCGCGGCCGAGGGGGCGGCGTCGGGGGCGGCGGCATCCTCTTCGGGAGTGGTCGGCGCCGTCGTGCCCCCGCCGGTCGTCCCGGAGGCGAAGTTCGTGGGCACGCCGAGGCTGTTGGTCGGCTCGAACGGCACCCAGCCGATGCCCTCGAAGTACGTCTCGGGCCAGGCGTGCAGCTGACTCGACGACACCGTGTACTCGGTGCCGCCCTGCTGCGGGATGCTCGACGCCGTCCCCGGCAGGTAGCCGATGACGATGCGGGAGGGGATGCCGAGGGTCCGCGCCATGACGGCGAACGCCGAGGCGTAGTGCACGCAGTACCCCGCCTTGACCTGCAGGAAGTCGGCGACGGCGTCGAGACCGGCGCCGTCGAAACCGGCGTCGACGGGGGCATCGAGCGAGTAGCGGAACGAGCTGCCGCGGAACCACGACTGCAGCGCGATCAGCTGGTCGTACGGGTTCTGCGCGCCCGCGGTCACCTCGCGGGCGGTGTCGCCGATCACGGCGGGGACGTCGGCGGGCAGCGCGCTCAGGCTCGCGTCGACACCGGAGCCCCCGGTCGAGCGCGCGCGGATCTGCTCGAGCGTCGGGCGGGGGACGTTCGCCTGCACCTCGTAGACCTGGTCGCGCGTGGACCCGGCGCGGGTGACGACGGTGCGGTTCTGCGGCATCCCGAGCCAATCCCCGGTGAGTCCCGAGACGGTCGACGCGGGGTAGGGGACGGGCAGCCACGGGCTGTCGAGCTGGTCGACGGTCACGGTGGTGGTCCAGTCGGCCAGGGTGATGTCGCCGTCGACCGCCGGGGCGTCGAAGACGGGGCCGTCCGTGGGCACGGGCACCGTGTCGGAGCTGTCGGGCTGCCACACCGTGCCGTCGAAGGTCGACAGGGTGACGGCGCGCAGGTACGGCGCGGTGGGGGCCGTGGTGCGGACGGTCAGCACGTCGACCTCGCGTGGCTGGCGCAGGTCGTTGCCGAGCTCGAGGTTGGGATTGATGGTGGTGCCGACGCCGCCGGTGCCGCCCGTGGCGAAGCGCAGGCCGGGCTGAGGCAGGAGCGGAGTGGCGACGATCGCGACGATCACCGCGACCGCGGCGACCCCCAGCGCGGTCGCGGACACTCCGAACAGGTGCGGGGAGCGCGCCCGCGTCTCGGTGGCGGTGCGCGCGCGGGTGTCGACCCGCAGGAGGAACAGCAGGGCGGCGGCGAGCAGGACGAAGGCCACGACGTCGACGTCCGAGGGGATCGCGATCGTCGGGATCAGTGAGACGGCAACCAGGCCGACTCCCGCGAGCAGCGGCATCCGCGCCGTCAGGACGACGTGATCGAGGACGATCGCCAGGCCCCCGATCGCGGCGACGAGCAGGAACGCCAGTCCCGTCTCGGGGACCACGGGTGCGACGCCCACCCTGATCTCCTCGGCCGCCCCGTCGAGAAGGCGCGGCACGGTGGCGAAGGTGCCCGGGGTGGGGATGACC
>NZ_QAJB01000411.1:0-3246 GCF_003061325.1 Microbacterium sp. HMWF026 | reverse complement strand
GCGCACCAGCAGACCCGCCCCGAGCACTCCGGCGGTGACGAGCACGGCACCCGCGACCCAGGGGCCCGGGGCGATGACCGAGAACACCGGCAGCAGCGCGGCGGCGATCGCGACGAACAGACCGAGCGTCAGCAGCGAGGCATCGCGTCGGCGGCGGGGGGTGCGCAGCACTGTGACGTCAGCGCCCGACACCGGCGTACCCCTGTTCCATCGCGTCGTCCCAGGCGGCGGCGACGTCGCCGCCGGGACGCAGGATCGCGGCCCGCCATCCCCCGGCGCGCAGGCGCTCGAGCTCGACGTGCTCGGTGACGACCAGCAGCACCGGGAGCGCGGAGTGGTTCGCCACGCCGCCGAGCGTCGCGCGGTCCTCGGGCCCCAGAGCCCCGGTGATCACGACCACCGGACCGGCGAGCGCGGCGGCCGAGGCCGGGACCACGCGGTGGGCGGGGTCGTCGGCGCGAGCGCGCAGCGACGCGAACCCGGCGGCCGCGGCGCGGGCCTCGACGTCGTCGCCGCCGTCGACCGGGTCGGTCAGCAGCGTGCCGTCGCTGTCGACCACGTCGACGGTGTAGCCCTCGTGCACGAGCCGCGCGACGACCGACACGCACGCCGTGACGGCGGTCTCGAACGCCGCGTCCGACCCGGGGGCGTGCGTGGCCGCGGGGGACCAGCGCGAGACGGCCCGGTCGAGGACGACGGTCGCCGCCGGGCTGGACTCCTGCTCCTCCTGCCGCACCATCAGCGTGTCGCGGTGGGCCGTCGCCCGCCAGTGGATGCGGCGCATCGAGTCGCCGGGGGCGTAGGGGCGCGCGACCAGGTTGTCGGCGCCCTGGCCGAGCTGCAGGGTCGTGGTCTGCCGCGTCCCGCCCGCCTCACCCGACGCCGAGGGCAGCGCACCCAGGTCGACGACCGCGGGGGCGACCGTCACCGGCGTCGTGCGGCCCAACGCCAGGCGCCGCCGGAGCAGGCCGAAGGGATCGGTCGTGACGATCTCGAACGGACCGAGGGCGTGGATGCCACGCGTCCTGCCCACGATGTCGTAGCGCGCCTGCAGGCCCCCGCCCCGGCCCGAGAGCGTCGACGCGGTCGCGGGGGAGGGGCCCTCGGCCAGCCCGGTCACGCCGGACGGCAGGACGTCGCGCCATCGGCCGGGACCGCTGGGCAGGGTGCTGCGCAGTCCCGCCCGCACGGCCACCGTCGCCGAACCGCCCACCTCGGGGACCTCGGGCGTGATCGCCCGCGAGACCGTTCCGGCTCCGCGGGTCAGCAGCAGGGCCACGGCCGAGGCGGCCAGCAGCGCCACCATCAGCGTGGCGAAATACAGCAGTTCCGGGATGCCGGCGCGCTGCGCGATCACGAACGCCGCCACCGCGAGAAGCAGCGCCCCCGTTCCGCGCAGGGTGAACGGCCACCAGCGGCGCACGCGGCGACTCACGTCCTCGACGCGAGGGGCACCCGCACGCTCGTGGCGATGCGCTCGAGGGCGTCGACCACGACCGCGGCCCCCGCCCGTCCGCCGGCCGCCGACCGGTTGGGGATCAAGCGGTGCGCGAAGACGGGTGAGAGCAGCGCCGTGATGTCGTCGGGGATGACGTAGGCCCGCCCGTCCAGTGCCGCGCGCACCTTGGCGGCGCGCACGAGCTGCAGGGTCGCACGCGGGCTCGCTCCCAGCCGGATGTCGGGGTGGCTGCGCGTGGCTTGCGCGAGGGCGACGACGTACTCCTCCAGCGCCGGGGCGACGTGCACCCCGCGCGCCCACGCGATCATCGCCGTCACCTGGCGGGCGCTGACGACGGGGGTGAGCCCGTCGAGCGGATTGACGGTGTCGCGCTGACGGAGCATGAGCGCCTCGGCGGCGGCATCCGGGTACCCCATCGAGATGCGCAGCAGGAAGCGGTCGCGCTGCGCCTCGGGCAGCGCGTAGGTGCCCTCCATCTCGAGCGGGTTCTGCGTCGCGACGACGAGGAACGGCGAGGGCAGCACGTGCGTGCGCCCGTCGACGGTCACCTGGCGCTCCTCCATCGCCTCGAGCAGCGAGGACTGCGTCTTGGGCGAGGAGCGGTTGATCTCGTCGGCGATGACGATGTGGGCGAACACCGCGCCGGGGGTGAACTCGAACTGCCGCTGCACCGGGTTGAAGACGGAGACACCGGTGATGTCGCCCGGAAGCAGGTCGGGCGTGAACTGGATGCGCCGCACGTCGGCGTCGATCGTGGCGGCCATCGCCCGCGCGAGCATGGTCTTGCCCACGCCCGGCACGTCTTCGATGAGCAGGTGCCCCTCGGCCAGCAGGGCGATCAGGGCGCTGCGCACCGCGTCGGGCTTGCCGTCGATGACCCGCGACACGGATGCCACGATCTCACCGGTCAGACGGGCGAAGGCGTCCGCGTCGAGGGGGCCGTCGGCCCCCGGGCGGGCAGGGGCGGTGTCGGCGCGGCGCAGCCGTGATGTCGCCTCGGGCGTGACCGTCTCGTCCATGGCATCCCTCGTGTCGCGGGGGCGGAGGCGCGTCCTCGCCGCCGTGACCTGATCGTAACCTGCGTCTCGGGACCCGGGGGCGGAATCGGCGGGGCGCACAGGCGTCACTCGGGTGATGCACCGGACCCTAGGATCGGGGCATCGGCCCAACGGAGGAGCCCGCGCATGGCAGCTGCCACCCCCCACGCCTTCACCCACGTCCTCGCCGTCGACATCGGGGGGACCAAGGTGGACGCCGCCGTCGTCTCGGTCGACGCCGAGGTGGAGCGCTCCAGCGTCCAGCGTCGACCGACCGGGCGCGACGCCGACCGCGACACCATCGCCCGCAACGTGCGCGACGCCGCCGCCGCGGCGCTCGCCGCCGCGCCCGACGCCCGCGTGGGGGCGATCGGCGTCGGAAGCGCCGGCCCGGTCGACCTGCCGGCGCGGACCGTCTCTCCGCTGAACCTGCCGCTCGCGGCCGGTCTGCCGATCGACGAGGTGCTCGGCGGCCTCGTCGACGGCCCGATCCACCTGGCCCTCGACGGCACGTGCATCGCGCTCGCCGAGCACTGGCGCGGGGCGCTCGTCGGCTGCGACGACGCGATGGCGATCGTGGTGTCGACGGGGGTGGGCGGCGGGTTCGTGATGGGCGGTCGGCCCATCACGGGTGCCAGCGGCAACGCAGGGCACCTCGGCCAGACGTTCGTGCGCACCATCGAGGGCAACGAGGTGGTGGCATCCACCCTCGAAGCCGTCGCGGCGGGACCGGGGACGGTCGCGTGGGCC
>NZ_QAJB01000410.1:13077-14447 GCF_003061325.1 Microbacterium sp. HMWF026 | reverse complement strand
GGGGCGCAGGGGCGCAAAGGCGCGGGGGTGAGATTTTGACGTGGCTATAGACAAAACCCCCCTCGATGGATATTTTTTCGGAGCCGTCATAATTCGACGGACCACAGAGCCGGGACGACGACGTACCCGATCCGACGCCGGGGAGGGCGCGGGTGCGACCAACGGGGGTCCCTGCAGTTCAGAGAGGAACGCAGATCACATGCTGAAGAAAATCCTGACCGGTGCGGCCATCGCGGCACTGGCCGTGGGCCTGGGGGCCTGCAGCTCCACGCGTCCGTCCGACGGGGGCGGCGCCGCCGCCGGCGGCGCGAGCGGGGACTGCAACGTCGGCATCGCCATGCCCACCCGCAGCCTCGAGCGCTGGATCAACGACGGCGAGCAGCTGCAGAGCAAGCTCCAGGACGCCGGCTGCACCGTCGACCTGCAGTACGCCGACAACAAGACCGACCAGCAGATCAGCCAGATCCAGAACCAGATCTCGGGCGGCGCGAAGATCCTCGTGATCGCCGCGATCGACGGATCGACCCTGGGCCCGGTGCTGCAAGAGGCCAAGGCGCAGAACGCCACGGTCATCGCCTACGACCGCCTCATCAACGGCAGCGAGAACGTCGACTACTACGCCACCTTCGACAACTACAAGGTCGGCACCCTGCAGGGCCAGTACATCGAGGAGCAGCTCGGCCTCAAGGACGGCAAGGGCCCCTTCAACCTCGAGCCCTTCGCCGGCAGCCCCGACGACAACAACGCGAAGTTCTTCTTCGCCGGCGCGTGGGACGTCCTGCAGCCCTACGTCGAGAGCGGCAAGCTCGTCGTCCCCAGCGGCAAGTCGCCCGCCAACGACGACGCGTGGGCGTCGATCGGCATCCAGGGCTGGGCGTCCGACAAGGCTCAGGCCGAGATGGACAACCGCCTCTCGTCGTTCTACGGCGACGGCAAGAAGGTCAACGTCGTGCTCTCGCCCAACGACAGCCTCGCCATCGGTATCGAGGCGTCGCTGAAGTCGGCCGGATACACCCCCGGCGCCGAGTACCCGCTCATCACGGGACAGGATGCCGACAAGGCCAACGTCAAGGCGATCCTCGACGGTGCGCAGGCCATGACGGTCTGGAAGGACACCCGCGCCCTCGGTGACCGCGTCTTCACGATGATCCAGGAGATCAAGGACGGCAAGGAGGTCGAGGTCAACGACACCAAGACCTACGACAACGGCAAGAAGGTCGTGCCCTCCTACCTGCTGACCCCCGAGGTCGTCGTCAAGGACGACGTGCAGTCCAAGCTCATCGACTCGGGCTTCCTGAACGCCTCCGACGTCGGGCTCTGAGCCCCACCGGCCGGGGCGGGTGCGCCCGTCCCGGCCCTCCCGCGGCGAG
>NZ_QAJB01000410.1:8354-13067 GCF_003061325.1 Microbacterium sp. HMWF026 | reverse complement strand
GACCCGCCTCGCCGCTTCATCCTCGCCGCCCGGGCGGGGGAGCCGACGGAGGAAGAACAACCATGACCGAACCGATCCTGCGCATGGCGGGGATCTCGAAGTCGTTCAACGGCGTGCCGGCCCTGGCCGACGTGTCGATCGACGTGTATCGCGGCGAGGTGCACGCCATCTGCGGTGAGAACGGGGCCGGCAAGTCCACGCTCATGAAGGTGCTGAGCGGCGTGTACCCGGCGGGGGCGTTCGAGGGCACCATCACCCTCGAGGGCGAGCAGATGGCGTTCCGCTCGATCAACGACAGCGAGGCCGCCGGCATCGTCATCATCCACCAGGAGCTGGCGCTCAGCCCGTACCTCTCGATCGCCGAGAACATCTTCCTCGGCAACGAGAAGTCCAAGCGCGGCGTCATCGACTGGAACGCGACCAACACCGCCGCGGCCGAGCTGCTCAAGCGCGTCGGCCTGCGAGAGAACCCCGCGACGAAGATCTACGAGCTCGGCGTCGGCAAGCAGCAGCTCGTCGAGATCGCCAAGGCGCTCGCCAAAGAGGTCAAGCTCCTCATCCTCGACGAGCCCACGGCCGCGCTCAACGACGACGACTCCGCACACCTGCTCGACCTGATCGACCAGCTGCGCACGCAGGGCATCACCTGCATCATCATCAGCCACAAGCTCAAAGAGGTGCTGCGCATCTCGGACCGCATCACGATCATCCGCGACGGCCGCACGATCGAGACGATGCGCCGCGACGACCCCGAGACCGACGAGGGGCGCATCATCCGCGCCATGGTCGGTCGAGACCTGAACAGCCTCTTCCCGCCGCGCGAACCCGACATCGGCGACGAGCTGTTCCGCGTCGAGAACTGGACCGTCCACCACCCCGTCGACACCGAGCGTGTCGTCATCCAGGACGCGTCCTTCATGGTGCGTGCGGGCGAGATCGTCGGATTCGCGGGACTCATGGGCGCCGGGCGCACCGAGCTCGCGATGAGCATCTTCGGTCGCATGTACGGCACGGGCATCTCGGGCGAGGTCTACAAGAACGGCCGGCAGATCGACGTCCGCACGGTCGACTCCGCGATCAAGCACGGCATCGCCTACGCCACCGAGGACCGCAAGAAGTACGGTCTCAACCTCATCGGCGACATCCAGGTCAACGTCTCGGCCTCGGCCCTCGCGCGCCTGGCCCGCCTCGGCGTGGTCGACCGCTACCGCGAGTACAAGGTCGCGGATTCGTACCGCTACAAGATGAACATCAAGGCGCCCAGCGTCGCCGCGATCACCGGTCGCCTCTCGGGCGGGAACCAGCAGAAGGTGGTCCTGTCGAAGTGGATGTTCACCGGGCCCGACGTGCTGATCCTCGACGAGCCCACCCGCGGCATCGACGTCGGGGCCAAGTACGAGATCTACGGCATCATCAACGAACTCGCGGCCCAGGGCAAGGCCGTCATCGTCATCTCGTCGGAGCTGCCCGAGGTCATCGGCCTCTCCGACCGCATCTACACCATCTCCGAGGGACGCATCACGGCCGAGGTCAGCCGCGACGACGCGACGCAGGAGACCCTCATGCGGCACATGACCGCCGGAAGGAACTGACAGAAATGGCCACCGCATCCACCCAGACGGTCGACGCGCCGACGCAACCCGGACCGCGACGCCGCGGCATCCTGTCGCGCATCAACTTCCGTCAGTTCGGCATCCTCGCCGCCCTCGTCATCATCATCGCCCTGTTCCAGGTGCTCACCGGCGGGCGCCTGCTGCTGCCGGGCAACGTCAACAACCTCATCCAGCAGAACGCCTACGTGCTGATCCTCGCGATCGGCATGGTCATGGTGATCATCGCCGGCCACATCGACCTGTCGGTCGGCTCTGTGGTGGCGATGGTCGGGGCGATCGCCGCGATCGCGATGAACCAGTGGGGACTGCCCTGGTACGTCGCGGTGGTGCTCTCGCTGATCGTCGGCGCCGTGGTCGGGGCGTGGCAGGGCTTCTGGGTCGCGTTCGTCGGCATCCCGGCCTTCATCGTAACCCTCGCGGGCATGCTGCTGTTCCGGGGTCTGACCCTCGTCCTGCTCACCGGGGGCACGATCAGCGGCCTGCCCGACGGCTTCACCGCGATCGGCGCCGGCTGGCTGCCGCCCGTGCTGGGCTACGTCGGCAACTGGGACAGCCTGACCCTGCTGCTCGGCGCGATCGCCTGCGTGCTGCTGGTGATGCAGCAGCTGCGCACCCGCGCGACGCTGCGCCGGCTCGAGCTGCCCCGCGAACTGGCGTGGTCGTTCTGGCTCAAGAACGCCATCGCGGTCGTGGTCATCATGGCCGCCGCGTTCACGCTCGCCACCTACAACGGCACCCCGATCGTGCTGATCATCCTCGCGGTGCTCGTGCTGGCGTACACCTTCGTGCTCAACCGCACGACCTTCGGCCGGCACATCTACGCGATGGGCGGCAACCTGTTCGCCGCGGTCATGAGCGGCGTCAAGACGAAGTGGGTCAACTTCTTCATCTTCGTCAACATGGGCGTGCTCGCGGGCCTTGCCGCCGTGGTCAGCACCGCGCGCGCCGGCGGCGCCGTCGCCGCGGCCGGTCAGAACTACGAACTGGATGCCATCGCGGCGGTGTTCATCGGCGGCGCCGCCGTGCAGGGCGGCATCGGAACGGTCGTGGGTGCGGTCGTCGGCGGCCTGGTCATGGGCGTGCTGAACATGGGTCTGTCGATCCTCAGCGTCGACGCCGCGTGGCAGATGGCGATCAAGGGCATCGTGCTGCTGCTGGCCGTCGCGTTCGACATCTTCAACAAGCGGCGCAACGGCGGTGTCTGACCGGATGGGGAGCGCGGCCCCGGGGCCCGCTCCCCATCCGCTCCCGCGGAGGTCCACCCCCGCGCGCCGTGATGCGAAGATAGGGGAGGTGCCTCCCTCATGACCCCTGCCGTGTTCGAGCCCGCAACCCCGCTCGCGCCGCCGGCTGGCCGTACGACGAACGACCTGATCCGTCAGCAGAACCTCGCGTCCGTCCTGTCGCTCCTTCACTCCCGGGGAGCGCTCTCACGTGCTCAGCTCGGCGCGACGACGGGGCTGAACCGTTCGACGGTCACCGGCCTGATCATGGAGCTCACCGAGCTCGGTCTCGTCCGCGAGGCCCCCGGCGGGGAGCGCACCGGCAAGGTCGGACGCCCCACCCTCGACCTCGAGCCCGAGGACCACGTCGCCGCGTTGAGCGTGCGCGCCGAGCCGCACGCGGTGACCGTCGCCCTGGTCGGCCTCGGCGGCGTCGTGCACGCGCGGCTCCGGCACGACACCGCCAGCGCCCCGTCGCCCCGTCGCTTCGTGCAGATCGTGGCGTCGTCGGTCGAGGCGATGCGCGCCGACATCGACCGGCACTACCGGGTGGTCGGTGCGGGTCTGGCGGTTCCGGGTCTGGTCAACGCCAACGGCTCGGTGCTCGTGTCGCCGACCCTCGGCTGGAGGCGCGACCCCGTGTCGGCCCGCCTGAGTGATGAGCTCGGGATGCCGGTGACCGCCGGCAACGACGCCAGCATCGGCGCCCTCGCCGAGTCCCGCTTCGGCGTCGGGGTGGGCGTCGGCAACCTGCTGTACCTGGGCGGCGCGATGCACAGCATCGGCGGCGGCCTGATCATCGACGGCACGCTCCTGCGGGGGACCTCGGGCTACGCCGGCGAGCTGGGCCACACGGTCGTCGACCCGCGCGGTCGCGCGTGCGTGTGCGGTCGACGCGGATGCCTCGAGGCCGAGGTGAGCCTCGACATCCTCGAGCCGCTGCTGGGGCGGCGCAAGCTCGACGAGGACGAGCTCGACGTCGAGCTGGGCGTGGCCCGCAACCCGCGCGTGATGACCGAGGTCACCCGCCAGGTCGAGATGCTCTCGCTCGCGCTGACGAACTTCGTCAACGCGTTCGCCCCCGAGACGGTCGTGCTCTCGGGCTACCTCGGCGCGCTGCTGTCGGTGAGTCGCGAGCGACTGGCCGATGCCGTACGGGTGCACCCGTTGGGCGCCGAGGGGCGCACGATCCGCCTCGAGCGCGCGCACCTGCGCTCGCGCCTCATGCTGGTCGGCCCGGCCGAGCTGGCGTTCGCCGACCTGCTGTCGAACCCGGCGGGCTTCCGCGGCTGAGCCCGGCACGCCACCGCGCGGTCTGCGGTGGTCGGTCCCCGTGAGAGGTCGCTGCTGACCTTCGCGCGAGCGGGGTCGATGGGCGGGACGCCTGTCGTATCCCGACCGTTCACGCGGGTGTCGCCGTCGGCGTCTAGCGTGCCCGGGTGCGCTCGACCCGACGGGCGCGACGGGAGGGGACCGTGGACCTCGTCGACACGGCGCGCCGGCCGTTCTGGCCGTGGGTGATCGTGCTCGCGAGCGTGCTCGTGGCCGCGGGCGGCCTGCTCGTGGTCGCGCAGACGGCTGCGCGCGAGAGCGAGCGCAGCGCTGCCGATCGGTCCGGCGCCGCCCGCGCTGAGACGTGGGACGTGCCGTCCGTCGCCGCGGCAGCCGGCGACGTCGTCGGGGCGTCCGATCAGACCCCTGTGGCGAACGCCGTTCCCGCCCCGGCGTCGGGCGCCGTCGCTCCGGTGGACGTCGTCGCCGCCGACCCGACCTGGACCTCGACGGTCGCCGGGCGCACCGGCATCCCGGATCGCGCCCTGCGCGCGTACGCCACGGCCGCACTCA
Organism: Microbacterium sp. HMWF026; assembly: GCF_003061325.1. NCBI lineage: Bacteria > Bacillati > Actinomycetota > Actinomycetes > Micrococcales > Microbacteriaceae > Microbacterium > Microbacterium sp. HMWF026. Next base: position 8,386 of record NZ_QAJB01000410.1, on the reverse strand, counting down.
CCGTGCAGCGTGAGCAACCCGACTGCGGGATC
>NZ_QAJB01000410.1:0-8340 GCF_003061325.1 Microbacterium sp. HMWF026 | reverse complement strand
GATCGAGTCCGCCCACGGCACGCACTCCGGCGGGTCCCTGGGCGCCGACGGGTATCCCGACCCGCCGATCCGGGGCATCGCCCTGGACGGTTCGGCGAGCGCGGCCATCGCCGACACCGACGGGGGAGTCTTAGACGGGGATGCCGTGTGGGACCGTGCGGTCGGTCCGCTGCAGTTCATCCCGGCGACGTGGCAGCGCTGGGGTGCCGACGCGAACGGCGACGGCGCGGCCGACCCGAACCAGATCGACGACGCCGCTCTGGGCGCCGCGCGCTACCTGTGCGCGGCGGGCGAGATGACGAGCCCCGCGGGATGGCGTCGCGGTGTTCTCGTACAACCACCTCGACAGCTACGTCGACGACGTCGCGGCGACGGCGAACGTCTACGCGGCGCGCGCCGCGGGCTGAGGGCGCCGCGCGCGCGGCTCAGCCGCCGATGACGACGTTGAGCGGTTCCTGGCCGGCGGCGAGACGCTCGATCTGCCGCCGCACCAGCTTCGCGATGCGCGGGCGCATGGCATCCGTCGCCCCTCCGACGTGCGGGGCGATGAGCACGCCGTCGAGCGCCCACAGCGGGTGGTCGGCGGGCAGCGGCTCGGGGTCGGTCACGTCCAGCGCCGCGCGGATGCGGCCGCGACGAACGTGGTCGACCAGGGCGTCGGTGTCGACCAGCGGGCCGCGCCCCACGTTCACCACGAGGGCGCCGTCGGGAAGGGTCGACAGCGCGTGGTCGTCGATGACGTGCCGCGTCGCGTCGCCGCCGGGGAGCGAGGCGATGAGCACGTCGGTCTCGTCCAGCACCTCGTCGAGCTTTCCGAGGGGGAAGACCTCGACGTCGTCCTGCAGGCGGCCGTGCGAGGCGACCGCGCGCAGCGACACCTCGAAGGGCTTCAGGCGCGCCGCGATCGCCCGACCCACGCCGCCGAAGCCCAAGAGGGTCACGCGCTGATCGGCCAGTCCCGTGGCCGTGCCGCCGAGCCACTCGCCACGGTCCTGCGCCCGTACGAAGTCGGGCAGGCGACGCTGGGCGGCCAGCGCCAGGGCGACGGCCAACTCGGCGGTGGCGGTCTCGTGCACGCTCGACGCGTTGGCGAACGCCAGGCCGTCGGGAAGTCGTCCCTCGACGTTGTCGTAGCCGATCGACTGGCTCTGCACGAGCCCGACCTCGATCTCGGACAGGCGCTCGATCACGCCGTCCAGGGACATGTACGGCGGCACCACCATGTCGAAGCGGTCGCGGGGAGCGGCATCCGTCATGTCCCACACCACCACCTCGACGCCGTCGGGGAGGGTCCCGAGGTCATCGCGCAGTTGAGTCGAGGGGACGGAGACGGTGATCGAGGGGGACGTCATGACGCCGACGCTACTCCGGCCTCGGCCGCGGGCAGCGGTGCTTGCGCACGGCGGCCGATGTGCACGCCCACCGGCACGTCGTACGCCAGGTACTCCGCGAGCAGGCGGTCGGAATCGGCGACGAAGAGACGTCGCGAGAGGGCGGCGGCGAGCTTGGTCGCTCCGCCGACCAGGCCGGGGATCTGGTGGCTCAGCATGCCCTGGCTGATTCGCGCTCCGTGGTTGAAGAGGTGGATGCGCGAGAGCGCCGAACCTTCGGGGTCGAGGCGACTGATGAGTCCGAAGTCGTCGTCGAGGTACGGGAAGGCGGCGAGACCGGGGTTCTGCTCCGCCTGGGCCGGGGTCAGGCGGTCGCTCCACAGGGCGGCCTCGGCCGCGACTCCGGCCAGCTCGGGGCGTCGCGAGAGGTCGGCGACGATGCCCGTGGCGGCCAGCACCACGTCGTAGCGATGGATGCCGTGCGGCGTCGTCACGGCGATGTCGCGACCCGTCCACTCCGCGCGCTCCCACGGCGACGAGGTGACGAAGCGGAACCCGTCGAACGCGTGCGCGCGCCAGAGCGCGTTCTGCGTGGCGGGCTGATCGATCGCCGACAGGTGCACATTGAACGCCCACTTCTGCGCGTCGGTGAAGGATCCGTAGTTCTCGATGAGTCCCGCGAACTCCATCCACCGATACGGGCTCACCTGCGGCATGGCGGGGCGGCGCATGTGCACGTCCACCGATGCCGCCCCGTGCTCGAGGGCGGTCGCGGCGTTGTCGAAGGCGCCGGTGCCCGCGCCCAGGATGCCGACGCGCAGCCCCGCGAGGGCGGCGAAGTCGATGTCGTCGTGGGTGTGGTGCACGCGTTCGGCGGGGAGGCCCGACAACAGCGCCGGCACGTGGCGTCCGCCCGCGCCCTCGATGCCGGTGGCGAGCACGACGTGCCGGGCGGGCAGCATCCACTCGCCGTCCGGTCCCTCGAGGTGCAGCATGATCGGCTCATCGGCGCCCGCGGTCTCGAGGGCGCGCACGCGCGTCGACGACGCCACGACGATGCCCGACACGGAGCGGTACCACTGCAGGAAACCCTGCCAGGCGACGGTGGGGAAGAATCGGATGCCGTCCCACGCCGTTGCTCCGTACACGGCCTCGAACCAGGCGCGCGGGCTGATCGCCGGGGTGCCCCAGGTGGGCCAGGCGATGTCCTTGGGGGTGCGCAGCGTGTGCATGCGTGCGTACGTCGTCCACGGTCCGGCCGCGTGCGCGGGGGACGAGTCGACCACCACGACGTCGTCGATGCCGCGCCGGCGAAGGCCCCGGGCGAGCACCAGCCCGGCCTGTCCGGCGCCCACGATCACGACGGGTCGCACGCCGTCGCGGGCGGTCGCCCACGGTCGCTCCTCGCCGGCGCTCAGAGCGCTCTGGTGGGCGGCCTCGCGCTCGAGCGCGGCCAGGCGCGAGGCGGCGTCGGGGAGCGCCTCGAGCACGCTCATCCGCCCACGATGACGACGCGCACGCCGTGGGCGTCGTCGAGTCGGTGGTTGTGGTGGTCGGTGACGTTGGTGTCGTCGAGTTCGAGGTTGACGAAGTCCATGCTCGGCTCGGCGAAGAAGGGTCCCGCGTGCCACGTGCCCTTGCGCATTGTGATGGCGGTGCGCGGCGGGATGACGAAAGCGCGCAGGTCGTCGGGCGAGGGGGCGTCGACCCCGGGAGGGGCCACGGCGATCGACCACGACACGTCCCCGACGGCCATGAGCGTCTGGGTCGTCTCGAGGTGCCGGGTGACACGCGTGAACTCCGGCGCCTTGTCGGCGAGGTGCATCAGATAGAACCGGGGGATGCCGTTCGACACGTCGAGCACGGCTTCCTCCGCCGTGAAGGGCGTGCCGTCCTCCATCGGCGTGAGGACGACGCCGAAGGGGGCGAACCCCTCGGGTGTGACCGTCTGCGCGGACAGGCGGTGGAGGTCGAGGGTGTCGGTCATGGGGGCTCGCTCTCGTCGGGTGATGAGCGCGAGCCTACGCTTGTCCGACAAGTTGGAGGGCTACTTGTCTGACATGTTCACGCGCAGGTTACGCGACCGAAACGACCGGGGCGTCGACCGGCCCCTGATCTCGCGCCGCCGCCCGGGCACCGCTCACGCGCGGTGGACGCGGCGGATGAGCGCGTTTCGCAGGCCCACCGGAGCGGCCAGCTGCACCTCGCGCGACCAGTAGCCCACGCGGTCATCGGCGCCGTAGCCGCAATAGGTCATCTCGATGACGGGGATCGCCGCCGGCGCCCCCAGCGCCGCCGCCCGCTCCTCGTCGAGCGCGACGGCATCCACCCAGAGGGTCTCCCACGCCACCTGCACGCCGTTGGCGGCTTCGGCCAGATCGAACACGGGGGAGCGGGGGTCCAGCTCGGCGGCGGACGACACCGGGACGAGGTCCTCGGCGAGGGCGTAGGGCGCTCCGTCCACGCTCCACACCTTGACCGTGCGCAGCACCGTCGTGCCGTCGGCGAGATCGTCGAATCGGGTTGCGGACGGGGCCAGGACGACCCGCTCCGACGACACCAGCGCGAGATGCGGCGTGTAACCCGCACCCGTGATCGACAGCGAGTGGTCGAACTGCTCGTCGATGCGTCGTCCCACGGCGGGAAGGCGGCGGTTCGGGGTGGTGCGGGCCCCCTGCGTGCGATGCACGTACCCGCGCTCCTCGAGGCGGATCAGCGCCTCGCGCACCGACGCACGGCTCGCCCCGGTCAGCTCGGCCAGTCGTGGCTCTGAGGGCAGCGTCCGGTCGCTCTCGCTCCACAGCGCGAGGAGGCGATCGATGACGGGGTCCTGCTCGGGAACGCGCACCTGCCCATCATCGTCGATCCCACCCGCCGGTGCTCAGCCCGATGTCCTGCGCAGGACGGCGACCGCGGCCTGCCGTGTCGAGACCCCGAGCTTGGCGTAGATCGAGCGCACCTGCGATTTGACGGTGCTGAGCGACACCGACCGCGCGCGGGCGATCTGCGAGAGGGGCAGATCCGCGGCGAGCATCCGCGTCAGCGCGACCTCGGCCGGGGTGAGCGCTTCGATCCCCCCTCTGCCGCAGGATGCCGCGGATGCCGGGGGCAGCACCGCGATGAGGGCGTCGATCTGCGCCCGCAGATCGCATCGACGGGCGGCGACCGTCTGCAGCAGCCGCACGGTCTCGTGCCGCGGAACGGCCAGGAACGGGATCACCGAACCGCCGGTGCGTTCGATGAGCATGAGCGTCGCCTCCATGCTCGCCACGGCGCGCTGGGGGGCGTCGAGCCGGGCGAACGCCACCGCGCGGCGCACGAGGATCGCCGGAAGGGGCGCGAGGCAGTGCCCGTCGCCGAGAGCCACGCACGCGTTCGTCTCGTCGATGAGTTCGCGATCGCGCCCCAGGTCGAGCAGGACGGACGCGCGGTAGGCCGTGAAGCACACGGCGTGCCCCGGCTGCGTGGTGCACCCCTCGATGACCGCGAGCGCCTCGTCGAGGTCTCCCTGCAGGGCCAGGATGCCGCTGTGCAGCCCCCGCACGCGCTCGCGCACCGTGCGGTGGCTCCGGTTCGATCCGAGCAGCAGCGCCCGGCACTGCGCGAGGCCGGCCGTGTAGTCGCGCGAGACGAAGCAGGCCGTGGCACGCAGCATCCCGGCGGTGTACGACCACGACGGCTCGTCGGGTCGCGCGCTCTCGAGCTCGTCGGCGAGGTCGCGCACGCGTGCGGCGTCGGCGCGGCCGGCGGCGATCATCGCCTCGCCGAACAGCATCCAGTGGTCGGTCTCGGCGGCATCCCATCCCTCGTCGTGGAACACCGCGCGGGCCTCGTCGATCGCGACCGTGGCCGCCGCGTACTCGCCGTTCATCGACAGGTTCTGGGCGAGGACGGCGAAGGCGCGGAAGCGCCGCGCGGGCGAGTCGGCGAACAGCAGCGACGAGGTGGCGAAGCCCACGCCGATCTGCGGCCACCCGGCAGCGCCGCAGTACTCGGCGGCGCTGGCGAGGAGGATGCTCCGTGCGCCGTCGCCCATCACGGCGGGGCGGATCAGTTGGCGACCCACGAAATAACGGTGGATCAGGTCGATTCCGTCGACGAGCGAGTCGGTGCGGGCGCGTGCCGACAGCACCGCGGCCAGGGTCAGCGCCTGCCGATCGCCCCACGCGGGCGGGGGTGGGCCGGGGTCGCTCTCGGAGAGGATGACGAGATCCCTTGCGCTCGGCAGCCCGCTCCCGGGTGCGAGTCGGGCGGCGACGCGCAGGGCCACGTCCGTGGACGTGGGGGCTCCGCCCGCGGGCGCGTCGCTCACGACGCCGAGCTGGAACGGATCGGCGTGACGGGCGCGATGTCCGGCCGATCCGGCGCGAGCCCGATCAGCAGGGGCAGGGCGTCGCTGCGACGCGACACCCCGAGCTTGGCGTAGATCGAGCGCACCTGGGTCTTGACGGTGTTGACCGACACGTGGCGACGTCGCGCGATCTCGGCCAGATCCAGTTCCGTGACGAGCAGCCCCGCGAGCTCGCGTTCGGTGGGGGTCAGAGCGGCGGCGGCGGTGGCCGCCGTCGCTGTCGAAGCCAGCATCGGCAGGAATTGCCGCATCTCTTCGATCGTGTCGGCGAAATCCGTGCGGGTGCGGGCGACCAGATCGAGCAATCGTTCGGCCTCGACACGGGGGATCATGAGCAGCGGCATGACCGACCCGCCCGTGCGAGCGACCAGCAGCAGCGCGGACTCCATGCTGGTGGCGGCGCGTTGATCCTCGCCGATCCGCAGGAACGCCACCGCGCGGCGGGTGAGGACGGGGGTGAGAGAGCCGAGGCAGTGCTCTTCGGGCAGGGTCACGCAGGCGTCGGTCGAGGCGATCAGCTCGCGGTCCCGCCCCTCCTGCAGCAGCAGCGCGGCCCGGTACATGGCGAAGCACACCGTGTGACCCGGCTGCGTGACGGCCGCGTCGAGCACGCGGTGCGCCTCGGCCGTCTCGTCCATCAGGGCGAGCACTCCGCTGTAGGCGCCGGTCAGCAGATCGCGGACGAGTCGGCGGCTGCGCCCGCGGACGGATCCGTGGAGCAGGTGCTGGCTCAGTGCGCGTCCTCGCGTGAGGTCCCGCGCGATGAACGCCGCCGTGACCCGGATCATGCCGGCGGTGAATGAGGCCGAGGGGTCGCCGGGCTGCGCCGCGTCGAGCTCGTCGGCGGTCTGCTCGAGCGCGACGCTGTCGGCCCCGGTCACCACGAGCAGCGCCTGCCCCAGCAGCAGGTCGTGCGACAGCTCGGCGGGGGACCCGCCCCGTTCGTCGACGATGCGGCGCGCTTCGGCGTGCGCGGCCCGTGCGGCGGTGAACTCCGCGTTCAAGGCCAAGGCCAGGGTCAGGGGGCCCAGGGCGCGCAGTCGCTCCGCCGGCGACTCCGCGAAGAGCAGGGACTCGGACGCGTACTGGGCGCCGATGCGGGGCCAGCCGACGGCGGTCGCGTACTCGGCCGCCGAAGCGAACAGACCCGCGCGTGCGCCGGCCGAGAGAGCCGAGGGATGCCGCAGCCGCCCGTCGACGAAGTAGCGGGTGAGGGGCGCCATGCCGTCGTCGAGAGCGTCCTGCCGCGCACGGGCGACGAGCACGGTCGACACCCGGGCGGCGTCGGCATCCGTCCACACGGCGGGTGCGGGACCGGGATCGGCCTCGGACAGCAGGGAGAGGTGGCGGGCGAGGGGCTGGCCGTGCCCGGGCGTCAGCCGCACCGCTACTTGGGCGACGACGGCCCGTAACGCGGACGAGCCGTTGCCCACCGATCCGTCCACGTCAGCCCACCCGTTCTACGCCCATCGCTTCGTTCCGCGCGTGGTGCTTCGGATGCGTCCTCGCGGAATGACCAGAGGATACGGCACCCGGTGAGCCGATGGGTGAGGTCAGGCGGCGGCGCCGACGACCGCCGCGACGGCGGAGGTGAAGAACGAGAGCCCGTCGACGCCCGAGCGCATCGCGGCCGGCGTGCCCGGACCGAAGCCCGGCTCGACGGCGTGCTCGGGATGGGGCATGAGTCCCACGACGTTGCCGCGCTCGTTCGTCAGACCCGCGATATCACCCAGCGAGCCGTTCGGGTTCACCCCGATGTACCGGAAGGTCACCAGGCCTTCCCCCTCGACACGGGCCAGGGTCTCGGCATCCGCGATGTATCCGCCGTCGGCGTTCTTGAGGGGGATGACGATCTCGTCGCCCTCGGTGAAGTCGCTGGTCCACGCGGTCGAGGCGTTCTCGACCCGTAGGCGCTGGTCGCGGCGGATGAACTGCTGGTGGGCGTTGCGGATCAGACCGCCGGGCAGCAGGTGCGCCTCGACGAGCATCTGGAAGCCGTTGCAGATGCCGAGGACGGGCATGCCCTTGGCGGCGGCGTCCTTGACCTCGGACATGATCGGCGCGAAGGCCGCGATCGCGCCGGCGCGCAGGTAGTCGCCGTAGCTGAACCCGCCCGGGAGCACGAGCGCATCGACGCCGCGCAGATCGTGGTCGCCGTGCCACAGGGCCACGGGTTCGCCGCCGGCGAGGCGGATGGCGCGCTGCGCGTCGCGGTCGTCGAGCGACCCGGGGAAGGTGATGACCCCGATGCGTGCGGTCACGCCACGACCTCGACGTTGACGACGTCCTCGATCACGGAGTTCGACAGCATCTCGTCGGCCAGTTCACGAGCCCGGGCCAGGGTGGCCTCGTCGACCTCGCCCTCGACGGTGAGCTCGAAGCGCTTGCCGATCCGCACGTCCGAGAAGCGGTGCTCACCGAGTCGCGACAGGGCGCCGGCCACGGCCTTTCCCTGGGGGTCGAGAAGCTCGGCCTTGGGCATGACGTCGACGACGATGGTGGGCACTTCAGCTCCAGATGTCGGGTGGCGTAGTGCGCCCAGTCTACGCGAGCGGGCCTGCCTCCACCGTCCCGCGGCGCGGTCGGCGGGCGCTCCCGTTTCGCGCCTGCCGGGCGGGCTGCCTCCCGCCCGCCCGCGTCCGCCGGTCCGGCCGCGTC
>NZ_QAJB01000409.1:0-1009 GCF_003061325.1 Microbacterium sp. HMWF026 | reverse complement strand
GGGCGGACCGACGACACGACGAGGGTCCTGGACGCCCTGTCCACGCGCGTGGCGCGCGGCGTCGACGAGGTCGCCCGCCGCAGCGGCATGGCGGTCGACGAGGCGGCGGTGCTGCTGGGCTTCGCCGCACTCGAGGGGCGCGTCGAGCGCGACGACGACGGCGGGTGGCGCGCACCCCGCAGCGCCACGAGGGGGCGGGGCAGGTGACGCCCACCGCGCGTGTCGGCGGCGATCCCGCGCCGCAGCCCGCAGGCTGGTGTCATGCGCGTTTCCGAGGCCGTCGAGGGCTACCTCGCCCACCTCTCCGACGTGCGCCGCGTCTCGCCCGCCACGGTCCGCGCGTACCGTTCCGACCTCGCCGACCTCGTGAACCATCTGCGCGATCCGCGCCTCGAGTCGGTCGACCTCGATCAACTGCGCGAGTGGCAATGGCAGGCCAGCAAGGCGGGCCAGGCCAAGTCCACGTCGGCGCGGCGCATCTCGAGCGTCCGTGGGTTCTTCGCGTGGGCGAAGGACGAGGGCGTCCTCGACACCGACGTGTCGCTCCGCCTCGTCTCGCCCAAACGCGGCCGGACGCTGCCGTCGGTCGCCACGGCCGACACCCTGGCATCCGTTCTGCGATCCCTCGAGGAGGGGGCGCGCGACGGCGACCCGATCGCCCTCCGCGACCATGCCCTGCTCGAGGTGATCTACGGATCGGGAGCGCGCGTGTCGGAGATCTGCGGGCTCGACCTCGACGACGTCGATCACGAGCGCCGCACGATGCGGCTGCGGGGCAAAGGCGACAAGGAACGGGTCGTCCCCTTCGGTCTTCCCGCCGAGAGCGCGCTGCAGGCGTATCTGGTGCGGGGTCGGCCCGTGCTGCGGGCGCGCGCGGACGACACCTCGGACGCGACTTCGTCGCGATCCCGCGACACGGCGGCGCGGGCCGTCTTCCTGGGGGCCCGCGGCGGCCGGATCGGTCCACGAGCCGTGCACGCGCTGGTCACGCGCACCGTCGGAGACGCCA
>NZ_QAJB01000408.1:0-1450 GCF_003061325.1 Microbacterium sp. HMWF026 | reverse complement strand
CAGAAACTCCGCGGCGAGCGCGCCCGACCGTCCCGCTCGCCACGCCGATAAACGCCGATCCGTGCGAAGCACGCGGCCACGCCGCGTGTTTCAGCACGGAGGGCGTTTATCGGCGAGGGGGCGGGGATGCCGCGGCCCCGACGCTCCGCAGAACGTCGGGGCCGTGGCATCCGGGCCGGATCGGGGATCAGGCGGGGGCGAAGGTCTTCGCGTCGATGACGAAGCGGTAGCGCACGTCGCTCTTCAGCACGCGCTCGTAGGCCTCGTTGATCTGGTCGGCCGAGATGAGCTCGGTCTCGGGCGCGATGCCGTTCTCGGCGCAGAAGTCGAGCATCTCCTGGGTCTCGCGGATGCCGCCGATCGACGAACCCGCGAAGGAACGACGGTTGGTGAACAGCGTGAAGACCTGGATGGGCAGCGGCTCCGGCGGGGCGCCGACGTTGACCATCGTGCCGTTCAGCGCCAGCAGACCCAGGTACTGCTTGAGGTCGAGCGGCGCGCTGACGGTGTTGATGATGAGGTCGAAGTGCTTCTTGAGCTTGTCGAAGGTCTCGTCGTCCTTCGTCGCGTAGTAGTGGTCGGCGCCCATCTTCAGGCCGTCGTCCTTCTTGCTCAGCGTCTGCGAGAGCACGGTGACCTCGGCGCCCATGGCGTGGGCGATCTTGACGGCCATGTGGCCGAGACCGCCGAGGCCGACGACCGCGACCTTCTTGCCGGGGCCGGCGTTCCAGTGGTTCAGCGGCGAGTAGGTCGTGATGCCGGCGCACAGCAGCGGCGCGGCCTTCTCGTAAGGGATCGACTCGGGCACGCGCAGCACGAAGTGCTCGTCGACGACGATCTTCTCGCTGTAGCCGCCCTGCGTGATCGTGCCGTCGACGTCCTTGGCGCCGTACGTGCCGATGTTGCCCTTCTCGCAGTACTGCTCCTCGCCCGCGAGGCAGTTCTCGCACTCACGGCACGAGTTCACCATGCAGCCGACGCCGACGCGGTCGCCGACCTTGTGGCTGGTGACCTCGGAGCCGACCTCGGCGACGGTGCCGACGATCTCGTGGCCGACGGTCAGCGGGTAGGGCACCTGGCCCCACTCGCCCCGGATGGTGTGGATGTCGGAGTGGCAGATGCCGGCGTAGGCGATGTCGATCAGGACGTCCTTCGGGCCGACCTCGCGGCGCTCGATGGTCGTGGGCTCAAGGGGTGAGGTCGCGGACGACGCCGCGTAGGCGTTGACGTGCATGGGTCTCCTCGGTGGGGTCTATTGGGACGGGTTCCATTGTGCTCTCGCCGAGTCGCGAAAAGACGGGCTTGCACGCACGTGCAAACGGGTGAAGGACGACGCCGGGGGCCGCGCCGGTCGCCTTCCGGCGATCGACGCGGCCCTCTGGCGTTCAGACCCGCGAGCGGCGGCGGCGCAGCGCCAGCGCTCCCGCACCGGCCAGCAGCAGCACGAGGG
>NZ_QAJB01000407.1:0-2570 GCF_003061325.1 Microbacterium sp. HMWF026 | reverse complement strand
GGTATCGGCCGCGGCCCGACCGAGTTCAGCGGGGCCGTCGCCGGCGGTACTGACGTCTCGGGCGTGGGCTCGTCCGACGGGCGGACGCCGGTCGGCGCGGTCGACGCGAACCACGGCAGCTGGGTCGCCTCGCTCGCCGCCGCCCGCGGCACCGGCAACGGCCGCGGCATGATCGGCATCGCCCCCGAGGCCGAGCTGCTGTCGATCTCGGTCGGATTCGGCGCGACCACGTCCAAGCCGTTTACCGAGCAGATCGCCCAGGCCATGACGTGGGCGGTCGACAACGGGGCGACCGTCATCAACCTCTCGCTCACCACGAACACCCTCGACTGGGATCCGAGCTGGGACACCGCGTTCGAGTACGCCTTCGATCACGACGTCGTCGTCGTGGTGGCCGCCGGAAACCGCGGCAGCGGGACGGACCGCGTCGGAGCCCCCGCCACGATCCCGGGCGTGCTCGCGGTCGGCGGTGTCGACCCCGGTGGGCGCGCCAGCAACGACGCCTCGACCCAGGGCATCACCATCGGGCTCTCGGCCCCCAGCGAGCGACTGCTCGGCGTCTCGGCCGACGGCACGCTCGTGCAGTGGAACGGCACCAGCGGTGCCGCACCGATCGTCGCCGGTATCGCCGCTCTCGTGCGCGCGGCGCACCCCGACCTCGACGCCGACAACGTGCTTAATCGCCTGATCGCGACGGCGAAGCCCTCCGCCGGGGCGACGACGACGCCCGACCCTCTGTACGGATACGGGCTGGTGGATGCCGCGCGCGCGGTGTCAGCGCAGGTGCCGACGGTCAGCGAGAACCCCCTCGGCAGCCTGACCGAGTGGATCCGCCTCTACCGCCGAGCCGATGCGCAACCGACGCCCGAGCCGACCGGCACCCCGGTGGTCATCCCCCCGCTTCCGCCCGTCGACGCGGCGCCCGCGGCGGGGTCGCCATTGCTGCCGTCGCGCGATAGCGTGCTGTACGGATCGCTGCCGCTCGGGGGTGCCACGCTGGCCGCTATAATGATTGCGCTCGGCGTCAGTGCTGCTGCCCGGCGAATCCGACAGGCGCGCACCTCCCGCGAGCCGAGCCGCACCACAAACGAGGAGTCCCTCCCATCGTGACCACTACCGTGCCCAGAATCCTCATCGTCGGTGGGGGCTACGCAGGCTTCTACACCGCATGGAAGCTCGAGAAGCTCCTCGGGCGGGGCGAAGCCGAAGTCACGCTCGTCGACCCGCTGCCGTACATGACGTACCAGCCCTTCCTCCCCGAGGTCGCCGCCGGCGAGATCGAGCCGCGCCACGTCGTGGTCGGTCTGCGCCGCCACCTCAAGCGCACCACGGTGATCGCCGGAAAGGTCACGGGCATCTCGCACGCGACCAAGACCGCCACGATCACCCCCATCGCGGGCGACCAGACGTTCGAGCAGAGCTACGACCAGATCGTCGTGACCGCCGGTGCCGTCTCGCGCACCTTCCCGATCCCCGGCATCGCCGACAACGCGATCGGCCTCAAGACGATCGAAGAGGCCGTCGCGATCCGCGACCGCCTCACGTCCAACTTCGACAAGGCGTCGGTGCTGCCCGCCGGTCCCGAGCGCGACCGTCTGCTGACCGTCGTCGTCGTCGGCGGCGGCTTCGCCGGCATCGAGGTGTTCGCCGAGCTGCGCGCCTACGCGTCGTCGCTGCTGAAGCAGTACCCGACGCTCGCGTTCGACGACACCCACTTCCACCTCATCGAGGCGATGGGCCGCATCATGCCCGAGGTCTCGCAGAAGACGAGCGAATGGGTCCTCGCCGATCTCGCCAAGAAGGGCGCATTCGTCCACCTCGACACGCAGGTCAAGGGTGCCGTCGACGGTGTCATCGAGCTGTCGACCGGTGAGCAGCTGCCCACCGACCTCATCATCTGGACCGCCGGCGTCATGGCCAACCCCACCGTCGTGCGTGGCAGCGACCTGCCCGTCGAAGAGCGCGGCCGCATCCGTACGCGCCCCGATCTGCGCGTCGGCACCGACGAGGACATCGTCGAGGGCGCCTGGGCCGCGGGCGACGTCTCGGCCGTGCCCGACCTCTCGGGCGGCGGCGTGGGCGGCTTCTGCGTTCCGAACGCCCAGCACGCGGTGCGCCAGGGCAAGCTCATGGCGAAGAACCTGGTGGCGGTGCTGCGCGGCGAACAGCCCAAGGAGTACAACCACAAGAACCTCGGCGCCGTCGCCGGCCTGGGCCTGTACAACGGTGCGTTCCAGTCGGGCAACATCGCCTTGACCGGCCTGATCGCCTGGTTCGCGCACCGCGGTTACCACGGCCTGGCCATGCCGACGTGGGAGCGCAAGTTCCGCGTCATCGGCGACTGGATGCAGAACTTCGTGCACGGCCGCGAGGTCGTGTCGCTCGAGGCCGTACAGCAGCCGCGCGCCGCGTTCGAGGAGTTCGCCGCCCGTCCGCGTCCCGCCGCTCCCGCGGCCGAGGCGCCGGCCGAGAAGAAGGCCGAGCCCGTCGCCGCGAAGTAACCGCCGCGTCCCGAGACCCCCGTGCCCCTGTGGGCGCGGGGGTCTCGTCGTGTCGGTGCGGATGCGGCG
>NZ_QAJB01000044.1:0-20697 GCF_003061325.1 Microbacterium sp. HMWF026 | reverse complement strand
GGCGAGGACCGCGCGGCCGACGTCGTCGAGATCGCCCGCCGCTATCGCGCGGTGGTGCACTGCTTCGGCACGGTCGCCCATCCTGACGGCCGCTGCTGGCAGGCCGAGCCCGGCGGGTCGGGCCTGGGTACCGCGGGCAGCGGCGACGTGCTGTCGGGCGCGATCGCGGGTTTCGCGGCGCAGGGGATGGATGCCGAGCGCGCCGCCGTCTGGGGTGGGTGGACCCACGCGCGCGCCGGCGACCGACTGACCGAGCGCGTCGGGATGGGCTTCCTCGCGCGGGACCTGCTGCCGGAGTTGACCGCGGTGGTGCACGAGAGCTGACGGGGCGGTTCCTACGCCCCAGCGCTCTTGGAGCCCGCTCGCGTTGCTCGCAGCGAGCGCGGTGTTATCGTTTCAGATAACAAAAGGAGGCGCCATGAGCTTCGCAGCCGCGCTGCGCCGAGCGCGCAGACGCTCCGGAGTGAGCCTCCGAACAGTGGGGGCGCAGTCAGGAGTGGGTGCCAGCAATCTCAGTGCGATCGAAAACGGTCACCGCGATCCGACGTCGTCGACCCTCGACCGACTCGCCTCGACGATCGGCGTCACATGGGTACCGGTGACGGCGCGAGGCCGGACGCCCGCCGCGATCGCCGCCGATGAGATCATTCGCGCCGAACACGAGGGAGAGCACGCGAGGGCATACCGCCGCTTCCTTCAGCTTGCTGACGACCTCGCCTCGTCGGATCCCGTGACACGAGTCCTCCTCTCCGCGGAAGAGCCGGACACCTCGAACTCTCGGTGGGGAGATGCGATCGCCGCGCTCGTCGAACTGCGCCTGCGTGAAGCGTCCGCTCCGATCCCCTCTTGGGTGACGGGCACCGTTGGACACCCCGAAGCTCTCTGGGAACCCCAACGCAGTGCACGACCCCTCCCTTTGACGGCGGATCCCACCGACGTGCCCGCGGAATTTCTCGAGCGCGGCGTCGCGATCGAGCGCGGTGAACTCGCCAGCGTGTAACGAATCCGTCACCGACGACCCAGGAGTCCCATGACCGGCGCGTTGAGACGCGATGACATCATCACTGGTCTTAGCGACCTCATTCTCGATCTGAGGGCGACCGGGAGCGTTGCGACCATCCAGATCGTCGGCGGGGCGGCCATCGCGCTCACCATCGACCGCGACCGGCCCGCAACCGCGGATGTCGACGGCACCGTCTCGCCACCCGAAGTCGTCGCCGCGGCGGCGGCGAAAGTCGCCCGGCAGCGGGGGTGGCCCGACGAGTGGATCAACGACAGGGCAACGGGATTTCTCCCCAGCGGCATGGGCCGAAGCGTCGAATGGACAACCCTTTACGACCACGGCGGCATCGTCATCCAGGCGGCGTCCGCTGAGATGCTCCTCGCTATGAAGCTTCGCGCAATGGAAAGGCGGGGTCTTCGGGACGCCGGGGACGTCGCTGCGTTGCTCGGCGTCCTCGACATTCACACCGCTGAGGAAGCGGAGGCATTGCTGAATGGATTCTTCCCCGGCGAGGATCTCACCCCTCGAACGTTCGACCGAGTGCACGCGCTTCTCGGCGACGGGCCGCTCGACCCACCACGCCGACCCGAAATACCCGACTTCTCGTGAAGTAGGCCTGCATCCGACCGCCGACGGGGCGGATGCCACGCCACGTTCCACTATCGCGTTCGCAGGCCGCACCTAGGCTGGTCGGCGTGAGCAACGCCGCCGCGGGAGCAGCCGGACCCGTCCGGCCGGCCGAGGTGCTGCGCGCCCCGGCGTTCGCCCTCTTCTGGAGCGCCACGACCCTCCGCGCTTTCGGGACGGCCATCGCCGGCGTCGCATTCCAGGTCCTGATCGTCACGGTCATCGGCGCGACGCCGATGCAGATCAGCGTCCTGAGCGCCCTGGGGGTCGTGCCGTATCTCTTCCTCGGGCTCATTATCGGCGCCCTCATGGACCGGTGGCGGCGCCAACCCACCCTCGTGCTGACGAGCCTCGGCCGGGCGCTCGTTCTCGCGGCGATCCCGGTGCTGCTCCTCACGGGCACGCTGACGTTTTGGTCGCTGGCGGCAGTGATCCTCGCCCTCGGCGTTCTGTCGTTGTTCGCCGACTCGGCCGCGCAGCCCCTCCTTCCCCACCTGGTCCCCCGGCGTTCCCTCGTCATGGCCAACGCCCGACTCGGTCAGAGCGCGACCGTCGCAGCAACAGCCGGCCCCGCGATCGGCGGCCTGCTGCTCACCCTCGTCGGAGTCCCCCTGCTCTTCCTCGCCGAGGCCTTCATGTTGGCGGTGTCGGGCCTGCTGCAATCCCGCATCCGCGTGCGAGAGGCGCGGGCCGAGCCCCGCCCCATCGGCCGCCATCTCGGACACGAGATCGTCGAGGGAGTGCGATACACCTACCGTCACCGCACGCTGCGCCCGCTCGCTCTCTCGGTGCACACGTGGTTCCTGGCCCACAGCATCGTGACGACGCTCTTCGGCGTTTTCGTGCTGCGGGAGCTCGGGGTACCCGAGTGGGCATTCGGCTTGATCCTGGCCGCCGGTGGCGTGGGCGGCTTCCTCGGTGCGCTCGTCGCCCCGCGAATCGGCGCGCGCCTCGGCGCCGGCCGTGCGATCCTCCTTGGGCGCACCATCACCGTCGTGCCCTGGCTGGCGGTGGCAGTCCTTCCGCTGACCGCCGCCACGTCCCTCGCGATCCTCCTCCCCCTGCTCGCCGCCGTTCAATTCCTTTACGCCCTCTCCCAGGGGATCGAGGATGCCAACGAGATGGGCTACCGCCAGGCCGTCGCTCCCGATTCCCTGCAGGGCCGCATGAACTCGACCATCCGCACGGCCAACCGGGTCGTGTTCTTCTTCGGGGCGCTTCTCGCGGGATCGCTCGCCACCGTCTTCGGTTTCTCGGTCACCATCGGTGCCGCCGCGCTCATCTTCACCGCGGCGGCGCTCGTCATCCTGTTCTCACCGCTTCGCACCGCGCGGCACGACGACGACCACGCGATGGCGTGATCGGAGCCCGTTTCGCGCGGAGCTGCTGCGAGTGCTCACGGTGACAGCTGACTGCTCACCTTCGTCGCGACGAACTCCCGGATCCGCCCCGCTGACGCGGCGGGCGCGGTGAACTGGGCCAGATGACGGTGGCCCGGGACCACCGCCACCGCGCCGTCCGCGGCACGCGCGGCGAGGCGCTCGACCCAGGCTTGCCGTGCGATCGGGTCGTTGCCTCCGCGCAGGACGAGGAGGGGCACGGTCAGCCGCGCGACGCGGTCCTCGATCGGGTAGCTCAGCATGTGCCGGGCCTGGCGGGCGTACCAGGCGGGTCCGCAGCGCGCGTAGTCGCTGACGACGATGCCGTTCAGGCGCGGCGGTTCGAGCGCGGAATCCCGCAGGAGCAGCGCCGCCTGAGTGAGCGGCCCGCGACGTTCGCTGTCGGTGACGGGTCCGAACGCGACGGCGCCGCTGACCAGGTCGGGCCGCTGGATGCCCAGCTCCACCGCCCACTGCGCGCCCATGGAGTGCCCGACCACCACCGCCTCCCGCACCCCTACCTCGTCCAGGGCGAGCCCCAGAGCCCTCGACATGTCCGGGATGCCGGGCGTTCGCCCGGGCGTGGGGAGTCCGGCGAAACCGGGAAGGTCGATCGAGTGCACCTCGGCATCCGTCGCCAGGTCGGCATGGAGTCGCTCGAGGTAGCGATGCGACATCCCGATGCCATGAAGCAGGACGTAGGTCGGCGCGTCCGGGCGGCGGGTCGAGAACGAGCGGAAAGACAGGTCGCCGACGGTGTGGTCGCGCGTTTCGACGTGGGGCACGGCCGCCACCGTAGGTCTCGAATGCCGTCACCCGGTTGAGGGTTGCGGGAAGGTCCGGAGATATGACGCGGTTGCCGTTCACGATCACGGACGGCCGGCGTCGGACGCGCCTTTCCGTATCGTGGGAGTTCGCGACATCGTCGAGAAAGGCTGCGAGTGACGATCGAACCCGGCATCTACGAACACTTCAAGGGCCAGCGCTACGAGGTGTTCGGAACGACGCGGCATTCCGAGACCGAAGAGGTCTTCGTCTCGTACCGAAAGCTCTACGACGACTATTCGTACTGGGTGCGCCCGATCGAGATGTTCACCGGGACGGTCGATCGCGACGGATACTCGGGGCCGCGATTCCGTCGGGTGGTCTGACAGCAGTTGGGGCGGTGCGCCTCAGCGACGCCGCATCTCGCGCACGAAGATCCAGATCAGCCAGAGTCCGCCCGTGATCAGCGTGAGGATCACGTCGAAAAGAAAGCTGAACAGTCCGTACTTCTTGTTCTTCGCCATGCCGTGAGCCTAAGAGACGCGCGTGCGCGCCCGCTGGGTCTTGGCGATCGGCTCGTTGTGTGTATGGCGACGCATTTTGGTCGGTCATGACGAACTGAGCAAACTCCTCAGCGCCCTGTCGTGGCTCGCGCTCCCGGGCGTAGCATCGCCGATACGCCGGAGTCCCTCCGCGGCATCCGGTCCCTCCGTCACACCGAGAACACGGGAGTAGCAATGGACACGATGGCCATGATGAAGTCGATGGACATGGGCGAGATGACCATGGACATGGATGCCATGCAGGAATGCATGCAGTCGCTCAACGCGTGCGCGATGGCCGCGGCAATGTGCGCCGGCAGCGACATGATGCACGGCCCCGAAATGGCGACGTGTTGCGCGATGTGCTCGAACATGGTCGAGATGGCGCAGGCCACGATGCACATGATGATGCGTCCGGCCGGAATGAACATGGACGTGATGAGCGCCATGATGACCGCCTGCATGACCATGGGCAAGGCCTGCGCCGCCGAGTGCCGCGCGCACGCCGACATGGACGAGATGTGCCGCTACTGCGCCATGGCCTGCGACGACATGGTCATGAAGTGCGAGGCCATGATGGCCTCGATGTCCGCCTGAGTTCTCTCTTCACGCGCGGCCGCTGACGTATCGTCGGCGGCCGCTCGGCTAGACGGCGCACGCGGTCGTGAGAGTCGCACCCGTGCCGATCGTCCGCGCAAGCCTGGCAACGCCCACGTACGACGTCAGGACCTTGCCGCCGCGGTGGCAACGGCCGCACCAGCGCCCGCCATCCACGTGGTTACGATCCGGGCTGCTCGGTCGATATCCGGCTTGCTCGATGTGGACGCATAAAGCGTTTTCGTGCGGCCAGTTGTCAGTTGCATCCGCATCACGTAAAACACAGAGCGATGGCTGTTGAACAAGACGCCGAGCACGTAATCAGAGAGTCCGGTCACCTCGTGACTATGGACGCTGACGATCTCGCTCTTCCGATAGCGGCGAGTCCACAGCACGCCCCGCACGATGAGGAGCTCGGACCGAAGCTCCGCACCCCATAACGGGAACCGAGCTGTGATGAGCGCCACCGGCAACACGCAGCCACCCAGGGCGAGCAAGGCCG
The DNA here is from genome assembly GCF_003061325.1 of Microbacterium sp. HMWF026. Taxonomy (NCBI): domain Bacteria; kingdom Bacillati; phylum Actinomycetota; class Actinomycetes; order Micrococcales; family Microbacteriaceae; genus Microbacterium; species Microbacterium sp. HMWF026. The sequence continues at coordinate 15,282 of NZ_QAJB01000044.1, read as the reverse complement.
GGTCGTGCACAGACTCCGACGGCGCACCGCTCACGATCTCAGCGAGCAGATCGAGGCTCGGGGCGCTCAACATCCCGAGCAGCAGCCCTGCGACGGGCGCCGCACCGACGTTCCAGGCACGGAAGCGCCGACCCAGGGACCAGATGACGCCCGACGGCGATGCTCCGTCCACCTCCTGCGCGAGCGTTGACGAGGGCGGGCTGAGGAGTGCCCACACACCCGCTCCCCACAGGAGGAGCACCGCTCCAGCGATTGGTATGTCGGGGCCGAACGTGTACTCGTCGTTCGATGTGACCAGGATCGCGCGGATGAGAAAGACTCCGCCCGCCGCAGCACCGATGATCGACAGGAGAGGCGACCAAGCGAAAAGGACTTGCCAAATACGCGGCGGCACCCATTCATTAGCTGCTCGCCGTCGTGGACCGTCCCGGCGGAGTGACATGAATCGCACTCTATTGCTCACCGCGGCCAGGATTACGCCGGATCAAGGAAAGTCGCCAACAACCCAGATGTCGCCGCGAAGATCACCGCGACTACCAGGGCCGCAAGAATGGCGACCAGGACGGCGGGAGAACCCTCCCCATCGTCCTGAGCCATATCGGTCAGGCCACGCGCGCGGTCGTAGTGATCGTCACCGCGCTGAGCAGTTCGGCGACCGGGTGGTAGGACACCGGCTCCCCCATCGCGATGTCGACCGCGGGACCGACGACCCGCAGCTCCGTGGTCGCACCGTTCAGCAGAGCGACCGTCACCGTCGCGCCATCGGCGGCGACCACGAGACCGTCCCACCATGCTGAGGGGTTCGAGGCTGCCATGCAGCGCTGGATCGGGTGGACTGTCGACGAGATCGTGCGGGACATGGCTTCACCTGCCTTCGGAGGGGGTTGGTGAAATGAAGCTACGGGATGCCACGGGGGCGGGCGATCCGGGCCGTAGTGGGTCGTAACACCCGGCGTTTTGCGAACGTTGGACCCTCGGACGCCTCAAAACACTTCGCTGAGCGCGAGCGGGCGTGGGTAGAGCGGGGCGCACCGCCTGCATCTCAGCGTCGCGCGGAACCATGGAGCTGAGTGGCCCTCGCGATCACGCGCTTTCGCGCGAACCCGTGTCAACGACGCAGAACCAGTTGCCCTCGGGGTCTCCGAGGATCACATAGTCCGCGTCGGCCGGCAGAGGTCGTGGACGCGGATGACGATGGACCCGACGGTGAGCATTCGTCGAGCTCCGCGCGCACGAACGCGCCCTCGGCGACAAGAACAGCGTCGATCGCCGAGCCTACGGGGGACGAGACGAAGAGAGGCGGGAGCCGTGACCGAGACCCACCCCGACAGCAGCAGTCCGGGCGCGGCAGAGAGGTGCCGGATGCCGTCGACGGAGAGGCCGGCGCGAAAGTCATCGAGGCACTGGGAGACGTGTCCCCGGAACTCGCGCACCAGGTCGTCGCGTGGGCCCTCGCCGAGATCTACGCGCGCCCCGGGCCGCAGCCTCGTGATCGGCAGCTCGTCACCCTCGGCATCCTGACCGCCCTCGGCGGGTGCGAGCCACAGCTCGACGTGCACGTGAACGCGGCGCTCAACGTCGGCCGCACGCAGACCGAGATCACCGGAGGCGATGCTGCACGCGGCCGTGTACTGCGGTTTCCCCCGCGCGCTCAACGCGACGTTCGTGGTGAAGAAGGCGTTCGCGGAGCGCGACCTGCTGACCGTGGTGTGACGCGGTTGCCCGCGGCGCGCGGTCGAGGCCCCTCGAGCCCGCACCCGTCGCCTGGACCGACACCTTCCGTAGACACGCCCTAGTCGAAGATCACCCAGCGGGTGAAGTCGGTTCGAAGGCTGAACCCCTCTGTCCGCGAGCCGATCGGCCTCGCCACCCCGGTTGGCCCTTACGAGTTACCGATAATCCGGTCTCTCACGAAACCCAGGATGCTCCTCACCCTTGGAGGAAGCTCATGGGCGCGAAGCACGGGGCCGATACGTTCGCGAACGCCCCACCCAGAGACGTCGCCGAAGACGTCACGCGGTCCTGCCGGATCCGCCGGGCGCATCCCTCGCGAAGGAGCAATTCGATGGAAGTACGAAAGTCAATTAGCGCGCTAACGGGACTTGGGATAGCAATCCTGGTTGCCGGTGGGGTGGTCCCTGCATACGCAGCTGATGAGACCGTCAATCCGGATGAGGTTGTGCAGACGATCCAAGACGTCGGGCCGATAACAGCGGTCGGAGGAGACAGTGTCGAAGTAACCGGAATGGGACTCATCGCCGACGCGGGTGGTCTGCAGGTGTCCGTTCCCAACGACCCGAAGGTCGGCATCGTTCTCGGGACGGGAGATGCGGCCATCGCTGTCGGACTTCCGTTCTCGGAAAAAGCCGACTCAGCTGCGATGCCGAGCGATTCGGGCGTGGCCGTCTACGACAACAACAATGCCTCACACACTGTCCCGATCATTCGCGACGATGGCGGCGTCCAGATCACCACCGTGATCGAGAACGCGTCCGCACCCCGCCAGTACGCGTATCCGATTTCTCTCCCGGATGGGCTCACGCTCAAGCGGGGCGTTGATGGGGATGTCTCGGCGACGCCGGCGGGATCGTCGATCCCTGCGCTGTATGTCGCCGCCCCGTGGGCGAAGGATGCAAACGGCGACCCCGTCCCGACGCACTACGAGGTGAGCGGGAACACCATCACGCAGGTAGTGGACTTCTCGGAGGAATCTTCGTTCCCGATCGTTGCCGACCCTGCGACCTATGTGGACTACACAACCGCCTCGGTGATCAATGTGTCGCGACTTGGGACAGTGCCGCGCTGGCAGTTTCTCAACTCGTGTACTGCTGCACGCGGACGCACCTGCTCGGTGAGCCGGGCGTACCAGGTCACCGCCTCGACGCAGACCTCCCTCGGGGTCTCGTATTCCGTCATCTCGGGGTCCATCAACGTCACCAATGGGGAGACCTGGCAGTTCACGGCGACCTGTGGAGTTCCGAACGGGCCGGGCACCGCCTCGCTCTTTGCTCAAGCGGACAAGACGTCCTACCAAGTGAAGACAGTGCGCCGGTGGGGAGTTCCGACGGCAGCCGGAGGCTCGATGCGCGAGGAGACGAAGGTAAGCGGAACGCTGTACGCCTACAAGCCCAACTTGAGGTACTCATGCGTGTGACTGCGGCGCTTGTCGCGTTCACGGCCTGTGCTGTCGCCGTCGTTGCTGGATCGTTCCTCTTCGCCGGTACCGTTCCGGCTGGGGCATGTACGGGGCTGGTGTACGACGCGTCTATCTGCGAGAGTCTGCGACTTCGACAGTCGCTCCTCGCTGCGATCTTGGTCGGGTCGGCGTTGATTTCTGCATCTGTCGTCACTGGCGCTCTGCTCATCTCGGCGGGAACGGTGCGTGAGCACCCCACTCCCACTGAAGACCCGCCGACGCTCTGAATCTGCTCATCACGGTTCGTCCTTTCTGACGGGGCACGTCGCGCTGACCACTACCGGCGTCTACGCCTCATCAGTGGTCAGCGTCACGCACGTTCTTATCCTCGGCATACGTGTCCTGCGCCGGCGTCGATGATCAAGTCAATGGACATCGATGCCATGCAGGAATGCATGCAGTCGCGCGGCCGCTGACGTTTCGTCGGCGGCCGCTCGGCTATGCCGTGCGCGCGGTCGCGCCGATGGCGGCGGGCGCCTTACGCGGCGCGCGCGGTCGTGGTGATCGCGGCTGCGCTGAGGAGCTCCGCGACCGGGTGGTAGGACACCGGCTCCCCCATCGCGATATCGACCGCGGGACCGACGACCCGCAGCTCCGTGGTCGCACCGTTCAGCAGAACGACCGTCACCGTCGCGCCATCCGCGGCGATGACGAAACCGTCCCACCACGCCGACGGATTCGAGGCTGCCATGCAGCGCTGGATCGGGTGGACTGTCGACGAGATCGTGCGGGACATGGCTTCACCTGCCTTCGGAGGGGGTTGGTGAAATGAAGCTACGGGATGCCGTGGCGGCGGGCGATCTATGGCGTAGCCGGGCGTAACACCGGGTCGGCGCCTTCCCGAGGGCCTCAGTGGGGGGACGGCGTCGCGTCGTCTCCGCGCTGCAGTCCGCCTTCCACGCGCGCGAGCAGCGCAGCCGCCGCCTCCACCCCGGCGTCATCTCCCTCGAGCGCCGCGCGAAGGCGCTCGACCCAGAACGCGTGAAGCTTCCGCACGCTCTCATCCGCCAGAGGGGTGGGCAGCAGACGCACCGCGCGGGCGTCATCCGGGGCGGTCTGACGCTCGATCATGCCCTTCGCGACAAGCGAGCGCAGCGCGACGCTGCAATTGCTGCGCTGCAGCGCGGTGGCCTTGGCGACGGCGCTCGGCGAGGCGCCGGGGTTGTGATGCACCCACCTCATGACGAGAGCTTCCGTACCCGTGAGGGGAACGATGTCGGGTGCGTGCGGACCGTTCGGATCAATCTCGCGCGCGATGCGCATCACGACGTCGGCGAACTCGGCGAGAGCGTCGTCGGAGATCGCGGGGGCCACGGGCCGACTGTACCAGCCGGGGATAACCAGTTATGCTTTCATAACTATGACGACGCACACCGACTCCGTACGCACGCAACCGGCATCCCCGTCGAGGGGCATCACGACGCCGCTCCTGCTGGTGCTCGGACTATTGAGCGCCGTCGCCCCCTTTGCCACCGACCTCTACCTGCCGGCCTTTCCGCAGATGACCACGGAGCTGGCGACGTCGGCCACGACCGTGCAGCTCACGCTGACGGCATTCCTTATCGGCGTGACCGCGGGGCAGCTCGTGTTCGGCCCGCTCTCCGACCGGTTCGGTCGCGTCCCGCCCCTCGTGACCGGTGCCGTTCTGTGCGTCATCGCAAGCGCGGTCGCGGTCTTCGCGCCGAACGTCGCCGTGCTCGTCGCCGCGCGCCTCTTCCAGGGTCTCGGCGGAGCCGCCGGGATGGTGATCGGCCGCGCGGTCATCTCCGACCTGTCGACCGGCAAGGCCGCCGCGCGGGCCTTCTCGCTCATGATGATCGTCGGGGGCGTCGCCCCGGTCATTGCTCCGCTCCTCGGGGGTCTGCTCACCGGGCCGATCGGGTGGCGAGGGCTGCTGGCCATCGTGCTGGGGCTGTCGATCGCCATGCTCGTCGCCGTGCTCGTGGTGGTGCGCGAAACGCACCTGCGCTCGCGCCGAGATGAGCTTCGCGCCGAGCGGGTGGCATCCGGATCTCCCCTCCGCGCACTCCGGTCGCGGACCTTCCTCGGTTACACGGCGGTGTTCGCCTTCGGGTTCGCGGTGATGATGGCGTACATCTCTGCCTCACCGTTCCTGTACCAGAACATGCTCGGACTCGACACGGTCGGCTACGGGATGATGTTCGGCCTGAACGCGCTCGCCCTCGTGGTCGTGAGCGCCCTGTCGCCGAGACTCACCGCCACCCGTTCGGTCGAGAGCATTCTGACGCTCGGAATCACGCTCGTCACCGCGTCGACCGTCGCTTTCGCGCTGCTCGTCTTCTTCGGGGCGCCGGTCTTCTGGCTCACGGTTCCGCTCTTCACCGCCGTCGGGTCGCTGGGTCTGGTGTTCGGCAACGCCACCGCCTTGGCTCTCGGCGCCGTCCCGCAGATCGCCGGCAGCGCATCGGCCGTGCTCGGAGCGCTGCAGTTCGGGCTCGCGGCTCTGGTGTCGCCGTTGGTGAGTTTGGGTGGCGAGGGGACGGCTGCGCCGTTGGCGGTTGTGATGTTCGCGGCTGCGGTGATCGCCGTTATGGCGCTGGTGGTCACGCGGCGCGAGGAAGGGACGGCCGCGGCGCGCACCACCCCGGGTCGCTGAGCTCCCCTGGGGGGAGGGCCACCCACCGTCACGACCTGCGACGGTCCTCGAGCAGTTCCTTAGTGCGCAACAGTCGAAGAGCCGTGACGAGCACGAGCCCGCCGAGCACGTTGAAGAACAGGACGTATCCGAACCACCCCAGCCATTGCAGGTAGGTGATGTCGGCACCCGACTGGATCGCTCCGAAGATGAGCAGCGAATCCAGGATCGAGTGGAACAGCTGAAGACCGGCGAGCAGGAAGCCGCCGATGATCGTCGCGACGATCTTGGCGGGATCGGACTGCGTGCCCTGCTGCATCCGCGTCATCAGCGTGATGGTGCTCCCGCCCAGCACGGCGAGCACGATGCTTTGCCACCCGAACGGAGCGTCGACGTAGTGGTGCGCCGACTCGGCAAGCGTGTCATGCCACTCGGGGAAGGCGGTGGTGAGCAACCCCATGAACACCCACCCGCCGACGAGGTTCGCCACGAGGGTCCCGTCCCACAGACGCGCCAGCTGCCAGATCGTGCCCTCGCGGGCGACCAGAGCGGCGATGGGCATGAGGAAGTTCTCGGTGAACAGCTCGCTATGAGCGAGGAACAGCGCGATCAGCCCGGCGCTGAACGCCAGGCCTGCGAGAAGGTGATCCCCCGTCTGGTGCAGCACCGCAAGGTAGGCGGCGATCGGATCCGTGGCAGCAACATCCACGGTGTCGCCCTGACGTAATCGGTGTGACTCGCGCCGAACTCCGCGCGAAGGAGGTCTTCTTCGATCGCGACACGGACGAGCACGCCAGCCACGAGTGGGGCGATGAAGAGCAGACCGAGGGCCCCACCCCCGATCAGGGCCAACCCATTGAATGCGAGCAAAAGCAGAAGGGCGTCGATACCGGTGGGGGGCGAGACGATTAGGGGCACTTCGCGCCTCGTCCGAGGTCACGTCCGTGGGTGGAGAAGAAAACAGGGGCTCGATGAAGTGGAGGTGAGCCGCGGAGTCTCAATCGAGCGTGGTCGCGTGCGAGCTGACGTGGACGGTGGGAGTCCAAACGGGCGCTTCTACGACGGCCTCATCAGGAACGATGACGGGACGTACGCCGCCATTGAAGTGAAGTCCGGCGGGGCGACGAGGACCGCCGATCAGCGCGCGTTCGATGAGCTTGTGAACGAGGGCATACCCGCTTCAGCTCGCATTCATGGCGAGCCCATCCCTATCGTTGCAGTCATACTCAAGGAGGTTCCGTGACTGACCGCCTCGCCGCGTTTCAGTTCGTGCTGTCGAGTGGCTCCCGAACGACGCTAGATCGCATTCCTGACCACGCGGCAAGGACGCTGAGCAACGTGCTTCACCACCTCGGTGAGCCAGGCTGGTCAAGCATCACGGTCCAACCGATGCCGGATGGATCGACCTTCGTGCGCGATGTCGGGCCACCCCCGCCAATGCTTCAGGCTGCGGGCACCGCTGATGCCATGACCATCGAGTGGGGGAGGTTCGACTCCAAGGGAGTGTGGCAGGTCTCAGTACTGGGCCGAGGCGACGCCCGTCCGAGCGAACCGACCCAGACGATTTCTTGGAGCGATGGTGCGGGCTCAGCGCGCCTATTCGATGACGAGGTCTTTGATGCCGATGTAGCGACGGCAGTTTTCTTACAGTTCGTGCGTGCACTCGAGCCGCCTCCAACTTACGCTTTGCGTGAGCTCGACCTTTCGAGCAGGAGTCGATGAGCGTCTCTTGCGGCAATGGCGCACTCCCGCTGAAGAAGGTGCCGTGACTGACCGGATCATGCTCTCCAGCTACCGCTTAGCCGGCGTGCCAACGAGCGACAGATCATGACAATCAGCTTCGATAGCGACCGTCATGCCCTCCTGGTAGCAGAGCTGAGAGCGAGTGCCCTTGCAATCCGAGTCTGCCTCCACGAGTTGGAGGAGGCTGTGAAAGAAGGAAGCGAACTGTGGTCTGGTGAGGCACGTCATACGTACGAGACAGCCCAACAGGAGTGGACCCGCTCTATGAAAGACATGCATTCAGCGCTGGAGCAGCCCTCCACCACGGCCGAAAAGTCAGGCACCGCCTTGTGCGGAGCCAACGCAATTGTTGCGCGCATGTGGGCCTGAGGTCGTTTGGCAGGACGGCGAACGGACTCCTTGCCGCGTAACCCGGTGCGGCGAGGCGACGGTCGCAAACGTAGCCGGCTACGGAATCGGTGAAGGAACGTACGCTTCACGATGAGGCCGCTAAGACGGCCCTCATGCCCTCCCGCAGATCGCGCACGAACTCCCCCGGCATCTCCAGCGCGGGGAAGTGACCACCCGCCTCGGGCGCCCGCCATCGCACGATGTGGCGGAACCGTTCCTCCGCCCAGGGCCGCGGATGCTTCTCGATGTCGTGCGGGTAGGTGGTGAGGGCCGCCGGCACCGTCACCCGCAGGTCGGGGTCGAGCGACTGATGACTCTCGAAGTAGATGCGTGCGGCTGATGCCCCGGTCGCGGTGAGCCAGTACAACGTCACGTTGTCGAGGAAGCGATCACGCGAGATGGTCTCGAACGGCGAGTCGACCGTGTCGCTCCACTCGAAGAACTTCTCAAGGATCCACGCGAGCAGCCCGGCCGGCGAGTCGACGAGGGAGTACCCGATCGTCTGCGGCGAGGTCGCCATGACCTTCGCGTAAGCGAGACGGTTCCTCTCGAAGGCGCGCGTGTGCTCGACCCACTGCCGCTCGGTGTCGTCGAGCACGTCGAGGCTCAGCCCGGGCGGCGCGATCGGGGTCGTCGTGTGGATGCCGATGACGTGCGCCGGTAACCGCCCACCGAGCGCGATGGTGACCGGCCCACCCCAATCGCCCCCGTGAGCGAGGAAGCGGTCGTACCCGAGCCTGCTCATGAGCTGGACCCACGCAGCCGCGATGCGCTCGGTGCCCCACCCCTCTTCGGCGGGCTTGTCGGAGTAGCCGTACCCCGGCAGCGACGGCACCACGACCTGGAACGCCGGGGTCTCGGCATCCTCGGGCTCGGCCAGTTCGTCGATGACGTCGACGAACTCGGCGACGCTCCCCGGCCAGCCGTGGGTCAGGACGAGCGGGGTGGCATCCGGCCGTGGCGAACGGCGGTGGAGGAAATGGATGCCGAGCCCGTCGATGACCGTGCGGAACTGGCCGATCTCGTTGAGTCGGCGTTCGAACGGCCGCCAGTCGTAGGTGGTGCGCCAGTACTCGATGAGCTCGACGATGTCGGCGAGGGGCGGGCCTTGGTCCCACCGGTCGCGGCCTCGCGCATCGCGAGATGTTGGCGCGCGTTCGGGGAGGCGCGTCACCGCGAGTCGTGCCCGCAGCACCGCGAGGTCCTCGTCGGTGGCGTGCGGCTCGAAGCGCTCGATCCGGTCTGTCGTCATCTGGTCGCTCATCGATGCCCCTCGTCGACCGGCGAGTAGAACCGGCTGTGACGGTTCTAACACCTCGGCCGAGGAAGTGGAACCGCCTATGCTGGTTCCATGACTGTTCGCGATCCGGAGTTCCGTCTCGGTTCCGTGCTCGCCACCACCTTCACGGGGACGCTCACGGAACGGTTCGGCGCATCCGTAGAGCGGATTCCGACCCCCGCGCGCCTCGCGGATTGGCTGCGGGAGGTGGACCTCGCGGTCGACGCGTGCTCGACCGACGAGCTCGCCGCCGCGGTGGAGCTGCGCGAGGCGATCCACATCGCGGCGTCGACTCAGGCCGTCGGGCGGCCGCGCCCTCGCGACGCCGTCGAGGTCATCAACGGGTTCAGCGCACGCGGCGGCGCCATGGCGGTGCTCGGCGAGGACGGCCACCGGCGGTGGTTCCTCGGGCAGCCCGCGACGGTCGCGGCAGCCCTCGGGGTTGTGGCTGCCGACGCGATCGAGATCCTCGCCGGCGTGCGCCCCGGCGCCCTCGCGCTCTGTGCCTCCCCCACCTGCCGCGCGGCGTTCTTCGACACGAGTCGCGGCCGAACGCGCCGCTGGTGCGACATGAACACGTGCGGCAACCACGAGAAGAAGGCGCGGTTGCGGGCGCGGCGTGAGTCGACCGATGACGCGTTGCACAGCCCCAAAACGGCGATGTACTAGAACGTGGTCGAGATGACTCAGGCGAGGATGCACACAATGATGCGGCCCGCCGGCATGAATACGGACATGATGAGCGCCACGATGAGCGCCCGCAGGACCACGGGCAAAGCGTGCCCCGCCGAGTGCCGCGCCTACGCCGACACGGAGGAGATGTGCCGCTACTGCGCCGTGGCCTGCGACGACATGGTCATGAAGAGCGAGGCCATGATGGCCTCGATGACCACCTGATCTCTCTTCATGGGCGGCCAATGAGAGTCGGAGCGAGATAGCGAAGACCCGATTGTCGAGATACAGGTCGGCGACACGCCCGATGAGGCGCCCGCGACAAGCACGGCGTGAGAAAGCAGAAGAAGTCAGTGGACCTCATACGCACCCGTTCTGACACAATCGCTCCATGCGGTTTCATGAACTCTACTTTGGGCAAGCGGACGCTCGAACAGAGGCCATCCGAGAACCAGACGGCTTCATCTCGAGCTACGTAGATCATCGAGATTTGGTGAGGTCGGTTGTCGACGGCGGACGATTCCTGGTCCTGGGGCCGAAGGGTGCCGGCAAGACGGCTCTGGCTTGGTTCTTGCAGGCCACCTCACGAGAGCACAACCGTGTCGTACATCCAAGAGACGTGTCCGAGTTGCCGCTAGCAGATGTCACGAAGCTCAAGACCGGGGACGAGCCCGGAATCAGCCGATCTTTGAACGCCTGGAGATTCCTCCTTCTGTGCGCGCTGGTGGACATAATTCTTGAAGACCAGAGTAGTGATCTAAACAAGAACGCAGAAGCCGTACAAGTTGTCTCAAAGCTCCGCGAGTATGGGTTTCTAGATCCAACACCGAAGGCCGCAATTCTCAAGGCCACAAAGAACACCTGGAAAGTGCCAATCCCGAAAGTTGGAGAAATTTTCAGCCGCGAGTCGGTTGAGTCTCTTCACTTGGTGCACCTGTTGCCGTATCTCGAGAAATGGGTGAGCGAAGAATCAGGCACCAACAATCGCTATTTGCTGGTGTTGGACGGACTTGATTCTATTTATTTGAACTCGAACGAGTACATCCCGGCGCTTTCCGCTCTCGTTCAGACTGCTCTTAGCCTGAATCAGAGTCTCGCGGCCGCGCGAGCGCCGGGAAGCGTGGTTGTTCTGCTTCGCAACGACGTATTTTCGAGGCTCGACCTACCCGATGGCGGGAAGGTTCGCGCCGACTGGTCCATCGAACTTGACTGGCGCATCCTGTCGGGCGAGGTCTCGACGGCACCCCTTTTTAATCTGGTCGACCGGAAGTCGGTATCCCTGCTGAAGATCCCCCCGGTTGACGTCGTGAATCGTTTCTTTCCCCCGGAGATAAGACTGAAGGGCAGAGGAGCCGAGCGCAATGTTTACAACTACCTACTGAATCTCACACGACACACACCACGTGATCTGTTGCAGCTTTTTGAGCACATACGTCAAGCTGCCGTTGCAAGTCACTCGCCCCAAACCGAAGCAATTCTCAGCCAGGAAACAATCAGAGAAGGGGTCTTGCAGTACGCCACGAAGTACTTCGTCGATGCAGTCAGAAACGAACTCGTCGGCCGAGGGGGATCGGGTGAAAGTGGCCGCGCGGTGGTTGATGCCTTGCGCAACGTAGGAGCACGTAGATTCACGCGCGATGCATATAAAAAGGCCCTCGAAAACCTGGATTCCACAGCGGCACCGGGTGCGGATGATGCTCTAAAGTGGCTCTTCTTCGCAGGCGCCATCGGTAACGAAGTCGGAAAAGGCGAAACGCGATACCTGCAGTTTTTCCACCGACGAGACGACAACGACGTTTATCTACATGGAAACTTGGTCGTCCACAATGCCCTGACATACGCCTGGGCTGTCCCTTGGAACTGACAAAGGCAGTGAAGCCCCTAGACGCAACCGCTAGCGGTCGAAGCACGGCAGGGCGATCCGCACGGTTGCTCTGCGTCATGGACTGAGTTCTTTCGCGCCGGTGTCATCCGCAGGGACGGTCGCCGATAGTCGCCCGCCACCTCGAGCGCCTACGCGATTCGGCAATCCGCGGGTTCCGCTTTTTTCATGCCAACATGCCCACAGATGAGGATTCCCCGCATCCAGCCGGACAATTCATTCGCCTTCAGTCTGGACTTTCGTACGCGTGAGTCTGCATCCAACTGGCGTGGGCCAGGTCGTCGAGGTATTGACAGCATTCGCGACGTCGCTTGAGAGGAGCGTTGGTCTCGAACGGCGAGTCGACCGTGTCACTCCACTCGAAGAACTCCTCGAGAATCCACGCGAGCAGCCCGACGGGCGAGTCGACCAGGGAGTACCCGGTCGTCTGCGGCGCGGTCGCCATGACCCTCGCGTACGCGAGACGGTTCCTCTCGAAAACACGGGTGTGCTCGATCCGCTGTCGTTCGGTGGCGCTCAGAGCGTCCGAACGCTCGTCTAGATGGCCCACTTTGTGGATCACTTCTTCGGCAGATCAGTACCGCGCGCGCCCGTTGTCCCCAACGATGATGATCGGTTGATCGTCGATATAAGAATGCTCAGAAAACCATGCCAGATAACGGGAACGTCTAGCGAGCGACGCGGACAGAACGGGGCCAACTGCCTCCGTCAGACGCATCACGCCGAACGCGTATACCTCTGGCCCGCGATGTAGCGCAGCTGTTCCAGATTGAACTATGAGGTCAAGTAGCTCGGTTCTCCTCGCTGCGAGCGTCGCGCTCTCCCGTCGGAGAAGCGTCTTCGTCTCCACCACCACGTCAGCTAGCGAGGTAATCGGGTGAGGGCCAGTGTGCTGCCCGTCCGGCGCTAGCCAATCGTCGTCCATGACTTTCCACGCGGACCAGAACATAGCGACAAACGCCTTGCGGTCACGCTCTGGCAAGCCGTGAAGGCTGCCGAGTCGTCTCACCGCGGGCCCAACCCCGGCGGCGTTCGCTCGGCCGACCCACGCCCTCCCTCGAGCGGAGACCTCCAGGCTGGGGTCGATGACGACCAACGGGTCGCTCAACCAGGCGCCATCCGTGCGAGGCGGTCGAGTCTCTGGGTAACTTGTTTCGCCCGCCCAATCGCAACGCTAACTCGCTCCATCTCGCCGTGAGTCAGAGGCGCATCCATCGGCTCTCGCTGGCCCACACGTGCCGCAGAAACAGCACGGCAGAACTGCTCCACGAGGTGTCTCAGGCGTCGATCGGCGAGCTTCGGGACGGACGAACTCAGTTCCTCGATACGGAACCCGGAACTCGTGGTGTTCAGATCAGATAACCGCTCGGCACGCTGCGTCGCACCCACGAGAGTGTTTAGGAGTATCTCCACATGCTCTCGCAGCGAGTCCGGAAACCCTGCCGCACGCTTCCTTCGCGCTTCGAGATGCAGCCTAAGAAGTGCCGCTCCGCTCAGTGCGACACCGATAGCGGCGATCCCCCGTGCCCACCAGTCCTCAGCTGGTGGGCTCATCTGCTCCGCAACCTCCACGAGAACCGTCAGAATCGCGACCATCATGGCGACTCGACCGCTGGAATGCGACTATCTTCGGTCTCGTGCTCGACTATGACATCCGCATGGCTCTCGCTGCGATGCTGCGCTCGGAGCACCAGGACGCCGCCGAGAACCGCCTGTGGTCTGAGTTCAGTGTGCTCCTTGGCGCGGCGCGAGTGGACCTGTGCCTCGTCAATGGTGCGCTGAGCGGTTGGGAGATCAAGTCGCCCCGCGACAATCTCGACCGACTTGCCGGACAGGTGCAGAGCTACAACCAAGTCCTCGACTACGTCAGCATCGTGGCATCGACGAGGGACTTGGCGCGTGTTCGAGACCGCGTGCCGAAATGGTGGGGCATTGTCGAGGCGATCGAAACGCCCGACGGAGTGGCCCTGCGCCCGCGGCGGATGGCACGCCGGAACAGAAACATTGATGCACTCAGCGTGGCACAGCTTCTGTGGCGCGATGAAGCGGTCCAGGAACTCGTGGGCCGAGGAATTCAACGACGCTGGGCGAAGGCCACCCGATGGGACGTCTGGGATGCGCTCGTAGAAACTCTCACGCTCGATGAGCTTCGGTCGGTCGTGCGTCATCGCCTTAGAGCTCGTCCCCCGCGCGAAGCTGATCGGCCGTATATGCCAGATGGTGTGACGTTGCTATCGCCCGCCACGTAGACGCATTGCCGGGACCAACTGACGGCATAGCCGAGGAAGCTGATTGAGCCGCGAGATGGATAATCTCATCCCCCCACGAGGCACTCGGCGGCGTCGCGTTTGGCCCTAGCCTCGCTAGTATCGCAGCACAGATGTCGTAAAACTGCTGATGACCGCGCCTCTCTTGCCGCTTACCTTTGCCGACAAGCCAAGAATCTTCCTGCGTGTATCGAAGCTGCGGTGGCGCGGCGAAAGCTCCCCCAATGGGCAAGACAGGGTGTCCAACGCCGTAGTCCGCGAACCGTAATGTTCGCCCGTTCGGCAATTCGAATGTGCGAAGAGACCGCCACAGTTGGAGGTCCCAGCGAGCGAGGCTGGCCACCTGGTGAGCCTGCACATCGGCGAGGTTGACGGGAAAAGCGCCGGCCGCGACAGCCAACTCGCTCCAAGAATCCTGGGCGAGTTGAGGCAGGACAAATCGAGCGAGTCGTGCCGCCAGCAACATTGCGGAGTCGTCCTTAACTTCCCCCAAGTCCAGAACCACCGCGATGTCTTTAGCAGGCATCTGCAGAGCGCTAGCAGTGCGATTGATGACCTGCCGGAGAGGCATGATGGAGTCATCGAGGTCCTCGGCTGTAACGCGAAGAATCGCAGCGATCGCCTCGCCTCGCGGTAGTATCCGAGGGATTTGCTGCACGTACTCGGGATCCGCGCCCGCCCGCACTACCGGTGCTGCGACAACTCCTCGCTCATCGAGCCCTCGAAGTACACGCGCCAGGACAGGTTGAACATCTCGCCATAGCTGTCCACTGCCCTCAAGGTCCGGCTCAGCATACGCGGCGTCTATATAGAGCGTCGAGTGTTTCCCTGACCACGCCTTCGCGAGTCGACCAACTGCGGCCGTCACCTCTTGAGTTTCCTGTTCGTTCTGAGGTGATTCATCTGAGTCCTCGCTGCGGACCCAGGGAATCACCTCGACGATGGGAAAAACCCACGGGTGTTCGTATTCGCGCCACTGCTCTAGCGCTTTCAGCTCGCCCTGGCGGGCTTTCAGGATAGGAAAGTAGGTCAACGTCGCCCCCCCGTTAATTCCCCGTTGATAGGACCATACACACAAGTGGGGGCGAGGTCCGAGGATGCGCGAGATGTTTATCGTGAAGCGAGCCCGCCTGACAAGACACCCCGCGCACTAACAGCCAACCACGTGCCAGCGGCGCTCCGGTCCCCGACATCCGCTCATGTAACGCCCACGTAAACTCCCCCTCTCCCCCACCCCCGCCGGGGGTGAAACAACCG
>NZ_QAJB01000406.1:0-1455 GCF_003061325.1 Microbacterium sp. HMWF026 | reverse complement strand
GGGCCGGGCAAGCCGACACCGCCGTCGAGCCCTTCGAGTTCGAGGGAACGCACCTCGTCCCCGTGACCCTGTCGGCCGCGGACGTCGAGCTGTACTACGAGGGCTTCTCGAACGACACGATCTGGCCGCTGTACCACGACGTGATCGCCGCCCCCACCTACAAGCGCGCGTGGTGGGACGCCTACGTCAAGGTCAACCGGCGTTTCGCCGAGGCCGCCGCCGACGTCGCCGCCGAGGGCGGGATCGTGTGGGTGCAGGACTATCAGCTGCAGCTCGTGCCCAAGATGCTGCGCGAGCTGCGTCCCGACCTGACGATCGGGTACTTCCACCACATCCCGTTCCCCGCGTACGGACTGTACGCCCAGCTGCCTTGGCGCAAGCAGGTCCTCGAGGGACTGCTGGGCGCCGACGTGATCGGCTTCCAGCGGGTCGCCGACGCCGGCAACTTCGCCCGCGCCGTGCGGCGTCAGCTGCGCTACGAGACCAAGGCCAGCGGCATCCTGGTGCCCGAGGGTGAGACGACGCGCGTCGCCCTCGCCAAGGCGTTCCCGATCTCGATCGACGCGGACTCCTACATCGAGCTCGCACAGAAGCCCGAGATCCAGCAGCGCGCGAAAGAGATCCGCGAGGGACTCGGCAACCCGCGCAAGATCCTGCTGGGCGTCGACCGCCTGGACTACACCAAGGGCATCCGCCACCGTCTGAAGGCATGGGGCGAACTGCTCGAGGACGGCCGCGCCACCGTCGAGGACGCCACCCTCGTCCAGGTCGCCAGCCCCAGCCGCGAACGCGTCGAGGCGTACGTGCAGCTGCGCGACGAGATCGAGATGACCGTCGGCCGCATCAACGGCGACCACGACACCACGACCCACACGGCGATCCGCTACCTGCACCAGTCGTACCCCCGCGAAGAGATGGTCGCGCTGTTCCTCGCCGCCGACATCATGCTCGTCACGGCGCTGCGCGACGGCATGAACCTCGTCGCCAAGGAGTACGTCGCCAGCCGCGTCGACAACCGGGGCGTGCTGCTGCTGAGCGAGTTCGCCGGCGCCGCCGACGAGATGGGTAGCGCCCTGCTGATCAACCCGCACGACATCGACGGCATGAAGGATGCCATCGTGCGCGCCCTCGAGATGCCCGCCGCCGAGCAGGGCCGTCGCATGCGTGCCCTCCGCAAGCGCGTGCGCGATCACGACGTCGAGGATTGGTCCGAGGACTTCCTCGAGGCCCTGTCGGTCTTCCACGAGAAGGCGTCGAGCGCCGCCGCCGCGGCCCAGATCACCGCGGACGACGACGGATCGACCCCCGAGCGCGAACCGATCGACGAAACGGATGCCGGATGACCGCCGCCTGCGCCCCGACCGGCCGCACCACGGCGGAGGGTGCCCCGTGACCGCCGCCGACGCCACGGTCGAGGCCGTCGCCACCACCGACGAGCTGCTGATCGCCCTGGAC
>NZ_QAJB01000405.1:0-4011 GCF_003061325.1 Microbacterium sp. HMWF026 | reverse complement strand
CGAATCCGGAGGGAGCGGTGTCGTCGGCGCGAAGGCGGTCATCACGCCCTCTGCCGCGGGCGGTCTGACGGTGACGGTGCGGCTCTCGCCCGAGGGCGTGGAGCCGGGCGGGCGAGAGGTCGCCGCGACGACTCTCTCGCGTGTTCTCGAAGTGACGGCCGACAACGCCGCAGACATCAGGGCCACGAGTTTGTATCTGTACGCGGAGGACCAAGCCGGCGACGACCTGTCTTTTCGCGACGCCGCGACGGATTTGGCGCTTCAGGAGTCGCTGAACGGGGACTCGCTGACGCTGGTGGCGGAGGAGTGGACGTCTTTCGCCGAAAGGTGACGGGCGCCTGCGCCCCCATGGAGCGGCTGCCCCTCGCGTCAGGTCGAGGAAGAGTCGTCGCGAGTCCTGACCACGAGCGCCTCAGTTCACCCGCGGCTTCGCGCGCTTGCCGTCCGCGGTGACCTGCGGGTGGTGCTTGGTCAGCTGGATGACGCCCCAGGTCGCGATGGCGCCGGCGATGACGAAGCCGATGAGCGCCCAGGCCGGAGCCGTCGACGCCTCACCGAGCACCAGCAGGCCGATGAGCACCGCGACGATCGGATCGATCACGGTGAGGCCCGCGATGACGAGGTCGGGCGGGCCGACCGAGTACGCGGTCTGCACGAAGTACGCGCCGACCGCGACCGCCGCGAGCAGCGCGACCAGGCACAGCAGCGTCAGCCACTCGAAGTTGCCCGCCTGCGCGCGGCTGATGACCACCTTGGCCAGCGTCGCGACGAAGCCGTAGATGACGCCCGCGGCCATGATGTAGAACAGCGCCTGTGCGCGACGGCGGACGAGGACCCAGAACACGCCGAATACGACGACGACGACGGCCAGGATGCCGAGGATGATCAGCAGTTCGCGTTCGGTGATGACGTGCTCGGTGGCGAAGAACGCGGCGATCGTGACGAACACGAGGATGCCGCCGACGCACAGCGCGATCGCGACGAGGGACTGCCGCGTGGGTTTGTGACGCGAGACGCGGGCGTTCAGCACGGTGGTGATGACGAGGGCGATCGCCCCCAGCGGCTGGACGAGGATCAGCGGCGCCACCGACAGGGCGGACAGCTGGCACACGATCGCCAATCCGAGCATGACCGTTCCGGCCACCCAGGACGGGCGCGTCAGCAGCGAGGTGAGCTGCGAGCGGGACAGGCCGCCGGTGGTCTTGCCGCCCGACAGGCGTTCGACCTTCTGCACGCCGCGGTGCTGGTACTGCGCGCCGAACGACATGAACACGGCACCGAGAAGGGCCAGCGGGATGCCGAGCAGGATGCGCGGGTCGCGGAACACGCCGACGAGCTGGTCGATTCCGTCGCTGAGGGTGGCATCGAGCGGAGTCACCCCTCGACGATAACCGCACCCCCGCTGGATAGGCTGGAGACGTGGCCGTACTCCCGATCCGCATCATGGGCGATCCCGTGCTGCACGCTCCCGCTGCCCGCGTCGACGAGATCACCGACGAGGTGCGTCAGCTCGTCGCCGACATGTTCGAGACGATGGACGCCGCTCCCGGCGTCGGTCTCGCCGCTCCGCAGGTGGGCGTGGGACTGCGCATCTTCACGTACACCTACGAGGACGACGAGGGTCAGCCGTGGCGCGGCGTCGTCATCAACCCCGAGCTGTGGATCCGCCCGCTCGAGCCCGGCTACCCCGACCCGGACGAAGAGAGCGAGGGGTGCCTGTCGTTCCCCGGCGAGCGCTTTCCGCTGCGTCGTTCCGAGGCGGCGCTGCTGACGGGCACCGATCTCGAGGGTCACGCGGTGCGCATCGAGGTGACGGGGTGGCGCGCGCGGATCCTGCAGCACGAGTTCGACCACCTCGACGGCGTCCTGTACGTCGATCGTCTGGACGACGAGGATGCGCGGGTCGTGGCCAAGATCGCGAAGAAGCGCAAGTGGGGCAAGCCCGGAGCCTCGTGGATGCCGGGGGTCGACGACATCGACGCGTGAGCGTCGTCACGGGTGCGGCGCCGGGGCGCGGCATCCGGAACCGTTCCGGCTCAGCCCTCGATGATGTTGGGGGCGAAGCGGCAGTAGTAGTCGGTGATGGGTCCGTCGGACTCGCGGATGCCGACCCCGTACGCCTCGTCGTCGACGACCCACGACCCCAGGACGGGGTGGTTGCTCCCCCGCGCGCCGGGGAAGTCGGGCAGCTCGTGGTACTGCTGCCAGACGCGTTCGCGTCCGAGGCCCTCGCGGCGGTACTCCTGCCCGTTCGAGGTGACCGTGCCGTCGGCGCGGTGGACGCGGATGCCGTCGCCCTCGCGGCCGAAGACGGGTTTGACGACGAAGTCGCTCATGCCGTTCGGGCCGTCGGCGTAGGCCGGCAGCAGGTTGGGGTGCCCGGGATACAGGCGCCACAGGGCGACGAGCAGGAGTTTGTTGGACAGCAGCATCTTCCACGCCGGCTCGTACCAGTGGCCGAAGAGTCCGCGACCGGCGATGAGCAGCGCACCGAACTCCTGGTCGCCGGTGACCCGGTCCTCTCCCGAGACGAGGTCCTCCCAGGGGTAGAGCCTGAAGAGGTTGCGGATGACGGGGAATTGCGTGCCGGGTTCGTCGCCGGGCAGGGCGGCGATGCTGCGGGACGAGCCCCACGGCTCGGGGACGCCCACGAACTGGCGGGCTCCGTGGTGCCAGCCGATGTCCTTCATCTCGATGCCCGTGTGCTCCCACCCGGCCTCGGCGGCGAGGTCGCGCATGTAGGCGACGGTGTCCCAGTCCTCGCCGTAGGTGTCGGCATCCGAGTGGGCCACGAACAACCGCCCGCCCTCGCCCTCGTTCAGCGAGCGGTGCAGCAGGGCGCGCCACCGGGCCACCAGGGCCTCGTGCAGGCCGTTCCACTGGTCGGTGCCGGCCGGCACGGCGCCGCTCACGATACGGTCCTGCAGCCACATCCACTGCGTCACCGACGCCTCGATGAGACCGGTGGGGGTGTCGGCGTTGTACTCGAGCATCTTGGCCGGTGAGCCGTCTCCGGCGTAGGCCAGGTCGAAGCGCGCGTAGACGTCGGGTTCGGCCTGCTCGAGCGACCACTGCGCGAACTCGAACGCCCGCGGGGGCAGTCCGAGGGTGCCGAGTTCGCCCGTGGCGAGGTATCGCGCCGCTTCGCGACTCATGCGGTGCAGCTCTTCGGTCTCGCGCTCGAACTGCTCGACCTCGGGCAGGGTGAAGACGTAGGCGGCGCCGTCGTTCCAGTACTCCACCGCCGAGCCGTCGTCGCGGACGGAGCGCGAGTAGATCAGACCCGACTGCTTGATCGTGCGCTCCCAGCCGGGTCGCGGGTCCATCTCGATCCGGTGCATCAGCCGCCGAAGCCTCCGCCCGAACCCGACCCGCCGAAGCCGCCGCGCGAGACGCTGTCGCCGCTGCTCGAGATGCCCTTCGCCGCGGTGCGACCGGACGGCAGCGTGTCGGTTCCACCCGATACGGGCTGACCGACGGCGGGGACCGTCCGGCTGCTCGTACCCAGGGGGAGGAAGTACCATCCGGCTCCCCCGCCGTGGTTGTTGCAGTCGTCGTCGGGCAGACGCTTCTCGGTGGCGTTGTCGCGGCAGATCTGCGCGTAGTCCTCGGAGACGTTCGTCCCCTGACCGCAGCCGGTGAGTGTCGCGGCGAGCGCGGCGACCACGCCGACGGTGACGGTGCGGGAGGCGCGGCGGCGCGCGTGCGGATGCATGGGGGTTCTCCTCGGGGATGCCGGTTCGTCGGCTCCTCGGCGATGCTCTCACACCCGGGTGGCCGCGGGCGTCGGGAGCCGGTCCGCGTCGGGTCAGCGCGCGAAGGCGTGGAGGTGGAGCTCGTCGCTGAGGGCCTCGCTCGCGAGGCGGCCTCGGACGCTCCTGCCCTGCTCGTCGAGGGGTGGACTGACGACCGCCGCCCCGAGGCGCCCCCGCGCGGCCAGGACGACACCGCCCGAGACGCTGGATTTGGCGGGGACGCCGACGGCGCGCATCCACCGCCCCGATCCGTCGT
>NZ_QAJB01000404.1:0-1045 GCF_003061325.1 Microbacterium sp. HMWF026 | reverse complement strand
CGCCGGGTCCAGCCGCCGCTACTCGGAACGCGGGTTGAGGCCGACGTAGCGGAGGTTGCGCCCGTCGACCCGCGACACCACGGGCAACCCCGCCGCGCTCAACGCGTCGCGGAGGCCGTCGACCCTCAGTGCACCGGCGAAGTCCCACCGCGCGATGCGCCACCCCGCCCGCCGCAGTGCGTCCTCGCGCGTCTTCTCCGCTCGAACGGCCGTCGCGGCGGCCTCCGGGTCATGCCCGTCGTACTTCGCCCAGCCGTCGAATTCGCCGATGACGCGATGCTCCGGCCAGCAGAGATCGGATCGATAGGTGCGGCCGGCGACGCGGTGTTCGGTCTGCAGGTCGGCCGCGGGGAACCCGCACCACTCGACGACCGCCCGGCTCACCGACTCGCCCACGGATTCCGACCGCAGAGCGCCACGGGCCAGCACCCAGTCGAGCTTTCTCCGACCGCGCGGGTTGCGCTGGGCTGCGGCGAGGTCGTTCAGCTCGGTCGAGGTGATCCCACCGGTCCGGAGGGCGGCATCCGCCACCGCCAGGCCGAACGCGGGCGGCAGGACGCGCGCGAGGTCCACCACGACGTCCGCGAGAGGAGAGCATCGGATGCCGTCGCGCTCGACGGTGCGGCGCCGGTCGGCGCTCGTGTGTACGCGCACGTCGCCGTAGGCGAGCGAGCGTGCGCGTCGTCCGTCGAAGAGGTGGATGTGTCGGGGGTGGCCGAAGACGGGCAAGCCGTGAAGAACGGCTGCCGACTCGTGGGAGAAGACCGCACCGGCGTTGACGAGCCGGAACGCGTGCACGCGAAGGAGATAGCGGTCCCACGGCGGCAGCGCAGCCCACCCGGCCGCATCCGTGTACACGCCCGTCCGGATGCGATGCAGGTGCGGGTCGCGTGATGGGTGCGACCCGAGGGAAGGAGTCTCAGCCGCGGCGAACAAGGGCAGGGGAGCGCCGCGGAACGCGGGAGGATCGGCATCCATCCGCCGAGGGTGCCGCAAACGGCGCACCCGCGGTGACCGGGTGTGCATAACCCGGTCACCCGGCCAC
>NZ_QAJB01000403.1:0-1425 GCF_003061325.1 Microbacterium sp. HMWF026 | reverse complement strand
TCCCATGGCCCCCCGCATCAGCCCCAAGAAGACCTGGGAGGGCTTCGCCGGGGCCTGCGTCGCCGCGGTGGTCGCGGGGGCGCTGCTCGCCGCCTTCATGCTGCAGGTGCCCTGGTGGGCGGGGATGATCTTCGGTGCAGCCGTGCTGGCGACCGCCACGGTCGGCGACCTGGGCGAGTCGATGATCAAACGCGACCTGGGCATCAAGGACATGAGCTCGTGGCTCCCCGGCCACGGCGGGGTGCTCGACCGCCTCGACTCGATCCTGCCGTCCGCCACCGCTGCTCTCGTGATGTACTACCTGCTGTCACCGTTGGGAGTGTCATGACCTCGTCGCCGTTCCCCGAATCCGGTCGCGCCAAGGGCTACGAGAAGCGCGCGGTCGACGTCTTCCTCGCCCGGGCGCGCGATGCCTTCGAGGCCGACGAGGTCGGCACGATGCGCTCGTCGGAAGTGCGATCGGTCGCGTTCCCGCTGGTCCGCGGCGGGTATGCGGTCACCGCCGTCGACGCGGCCCTCGGCCGCATCGAGGACACCTTCGCCGCGCGCGAGCGCGAACACGCCCTCTCGCGACTGGGTGCTCGCGCCTGGGTGGCCGAGACCCGCGACACCGCGCAGGTCGTGCTGGACCGGCTTCGGCGCCCCCGCGGCGCGCGTTTCGAGCGGGTCGGGATGCTGCGCTACGGCTACCGCGTCGACGAGGTCGACGTCGTGGCCGATCGCGTCGCCCGCTACCTCGCGGCCGGCGATCCGGTCACCCCCGAGCAGGTGCGGGCCGTGGCCTTCCGCCTGCAGCGCGGCGGCTACCGCGAGACGCAGGTCGATGCGGTCCTCGACTCCGTCGTCGAAGTGATGCTCGCGGTCGGATGACCCGTGCGGATGGAAACCGGTCGCGAAGCGTCGGTAGACTCGACGGCACTGTGACTCCCGGTTCGGATCTCTCGCGCGCCTCTCGCGTCGCCCATCGCGGCGGTGCGGCGCTCGACGTGGTCCCCCCGACGCTGCCCGCCCGCACCGCACCGCGGTGGTCCCGTCGCCGCGGCGTCGTCGGCGTCTTCGCGGCGTGCGCCGCGGTGCTGTTCGCCGGTGCCTACGTCGGTCCGATGGGCGCTGCGCTGCAGCCGGCCCAGGCCGAGGTCCCCCGCACGGTCACCCTGTACGCTGAGGGCCTCGACGACGTGCAGGCGGTGTCGACCGCGGGCGAGAAGCAGACCCCGCAGCTCGATCGGTCCAGCTACAACGTCTACGTCAAGCCCAAGCCCACGCCGACTCCGACGCCCACGCCGAGCGCGTCGCGCAAGACCACCGAATCGGATTCCGGGTCGTCGGCGTCCAGCAGCGGTCCGCTGTTCTACACCGGCGGGGGAGCGCCCGCCGAGTGGATGGCCGCCGCCGGCATCTCCGAGGCCGACATGGGCTACGTCG
>NZ_QAJB01000402.1:5863-8129 GCF_003061325.1 Microbacterium sp. HMWF026 | reverse complement strand
GGCCAGAACACCTGACGCGAGACCGTCCCCGCCAGGCGCCACGAGCCGTACCAGGCGGCCTTGACGCTGGGGGCTCCGTACACCTTCGACCCGGGCGGGGCGGCCAGACGCTCCCCCACCTCGGCCTGGACCATGACCACGCCGCGACGCAGGTACGGGAACGTTTCGAGGAAGTGCAGCAGCACCGGCACCGACACGTTGTAGGGCAGATTCGCCACCAGCACCTCGGGTTCGCCCGGCAGGGCGTCCACGCGCAAAGCGTCCGCGTCGATGACCGTCAAGCGGCCCTCGGGGACGTCGTGCGCGGCTGCGGTGACCGGAAGACGCTCGGCGAGGCGGTGGTCGATCTCGACCGCGACGACCGACGCTCCCGTCTCGAGGATCGCGAGGGTGAGCGAGCCGAGGCCGGGACCGATCTCGACGACACGGTCGGATGCCGTGACCCGGGCCGCCTGGACGATCTTGCGCACCGTGTTGGCGTCGACGACGAAGTTCTGCCCGAGCTTCTTGGTGGGGGTGACGTCGAGGTCGGCGGCGAGCCGACGGATCTCGGCGGCACCGAGCAGGGAAACGGGCATTGTTCCACTGTAGTCAGGGAGGCCGCCAGTACCCTCCACGTCGCGGGGGCAGGAGTAGCGTGGGTAGGTGAGTCAAACGCAGTCCATCCCCGCAAACGCCTTCACCCTGCGAAGCCCCTACGGGCGACGAGCCATCGGCCTGTCGGTCGCGGCCGCGGTGGGCGGCTTCCTGTTCGGGTTCGACTCCTCGGTCATCAACGGCGCCGTCGACGCCGTCGAGAGCAACTTCGAGCTGACCCAGGTGCTGACCGGCTTCGTCGTCGCCGTGGCCCTTCTCGGCTGCGCGGTCGGAGCCGTCGTCGCCGGAGCCCTGTCGGATCGCTGGGGCCGCCTGAAGGTCATGCTGCTGGGTGCCGTGCTGTTCTTCGTCTCGTCCATCGGCGCCGCGCTGACCTTCAGCGTCCCCGATCTGATCCTGTGGCGCGTGATGAGCGGCCTGGGCATCGGCATCGCCTCGGTCGTGGCTCCCGCCTACATCGCCGAGGTCGCACCGCGTCAGATCCGCGGCTCGCTGGCGTCGCTGCAGCAGCTGGCGATCACCCTCGGCATCTTCGGCGCCCTGCTGTCCGATGCGCTGCTGGCCAACTCGGCCGGCGGTGCCGCCAACCAGTTCTGGCTGGGCCTCGAAGCCTGGCGCTGGATGTTCCTCGTCGGCGTGATCCCGGCGGCGGTCTACGGCATCCTGTCGTTCACCGTTCCCGAGTCCCCGAGGTTCCTGCTGTCGAAGGGCCGCAGCGACGAGGCCCGCAAGATCTTCGCGCGGCTCGTGCCGCCGGCCGATCTCGACAAGACGATGAAGGAGCTCACGAACAACATCGAGGCGGACCGCAAGAACAAGAACGTGTCGCTGCGCGGCCCGGTCCTGGGCCTGCAGGGGATCGTCTGGACCGGCATCCTGCTGTCGATGTTCCAGCAGTTCGTCGGCATCAACGTGATCTTCTACTACTCGACGACCCTGTGGAGGGCGGTCGGCTTCGACGAGAGCAACTCCCTGCTGATCTCGGTCATCACCTCGGTGACGAACGTGGTGGTGACGTTCGTCGCAATCTTCCTGGTCGACCGGGTGGGTCGCAAGCCGATCCTGCTGACCGGCTCGATCCTGATGACCCTTTCGCTCGGCGCGATGGCACTGGCGTTCGCGTTCGCGACCGGCTCGGGGCAGGACGTGTCGCTGCCGGCCCCGTGGGGCGGGATCGCGCTGGTCGCGGCGAACATCTTCGTCGTCGGGTTCGGCGCCTCGTGGGGACCGCTCGTGTGGGTGCTGCTGGGCGAGATCTTCCCCAGCCGCATCCGCGGAAAGGCGCTCGGTGTGGCCGCGGGCGCGCAGTGGATCGCCAACTTCGCCATCACCGTGTCGTTCCCCGCGATGTCGAGCTGGTCGCTGCCGCTCACGTACGGCATGTATGCGCTGTTCGCCGCCCTGTCGTTCGTGTACGTCGCACTCCGCATCCCCGAGACGAAGGGCATGGAGCTCGAGCAGACCGAGACGCTGTTCGTGAAGAAGGCGAAGTCCACGGCCTGATCGCGGATGCCGGGTCGGTCCCGGATGCCGAAGGCCGGCGCCCCGCGGGGTGCCGGCCTTTCGTCTGCCCGCGTCGACGCCGCGTGCACACAACCTCCGTTAAGTGCGCAGACTCCGCGACATCCGGGCCCCGGCGACGGAGGTTGTGCACATCGCGGAGGTTCTG